>DAOUQK010000027.1 GCA_030625695.1 Paracoccaceae bacterium
AATGGTGTCAGAATAGATGGCTCCTGCGTTCACATCACCGATGCTGACGCTCTTGCAAAATTTGCAAAGCCAGCCACCCTGATTGACGGCCCTGCAGAGGAAATGTCACCGGAACAATGGATATAGCGACACTGTCACAGGAAACCTGCCTGAATTTTGGCCCTGTTCAGGGCGAGTGCCAGCCGGTGGTGGAGTGCAGCCGCGCTGAACAGACGTTCCCAAACCACTTGTGAATCCTGAACGTCGACAGCCCTAATTTAATTCAAACTCCAATTTCACAGGAAATCTGTCACCTTCCTCGGTCAACATCAAAAGTAGGCCATGGCTTTTCAAATAGAGATTGCATCGGTTTTCACCGTTTCTGAAATTGACACAGACTCTACCATCGCGACGCACATCAAATACGCCAAATTGGGTGCCACCTTCATCAGGAAATGAATGGGAATATGCTCCTCCGACTGAGTATTTGGATTGGCCATTGTTAAAAAAGTTCAATGTCCTATTCGTCGTCAGCTCTGTGACCTGCTCATAGTTCAGCTGGAGTTCTCCGGGGCGAAGATTCCATTCCTCAGCTAACAGCTCTGAGGAGAACGAACTGAACAGCAGGATGGCGAAAGAACATTTCATATACAATCCAGTATTTGCCAAGTGGTGCGGCATCTCAAGTACTTTCTTCACAATCTATCAAAGGCGAAGTACCCAAGCGTTGCGTACGGCTTTGGCTGAGCGGCCCAGGGCATGACGGTCGAATGGTTGCCAAAACATGCCCCCGAACTCAACGACATCGAACGCGCCTGACTGGATCTTAAGGCCAACCACAATTGCACAACACAGAATGTACTCATGTGTTGGGCAACGTCTTCAGGCCGTCGAGCTTTTCTTCAAACGCGCCGAGTAACTTATGTTTCGCCTGAGTACCTCGTGGAAATCCATACAGATACTACTCCATGGATGCAAATCCGAGTTCCGTCAGCATGCTTGTGGAGTGAACTCGATACCAAGTATATAGCGTGGAAGACTCTCTTAAGGATTGCGGTGTGTTGAAATGAGTATTGTAATTTACAGGCAAGCGGCGTGCGCAATAGCCCTATTGGCCCTGTGGGGTGCGCCGGTTCACGCTCAGGAAAGTGATGCCAATCGTAGTTTTCGTTTCTACGGCCACTTTTCTCCGACCTATTTATCTGTGAACGACGGCATTTCTCGTTATTCTAACATAGTGGACAATGCAAATTCCGGCGGTCGAATTGGGTTCTGGTACCAAACGGAACTGGGTGAAAACACACTCAAGATAAATGGTGAAATCTCGTTGGGAGTACGCACGTCTGCCTCTTTGAGCCAACTGTACACTCCGTCATTTTTCGAAGCGGATAGTCAATCTGTCCGAAAATCCGAAGTAATTCTGGAAACCCCGCGATTCGGTACGTTTTCAATCGGCCAAGGCAGCATGGGATCTGATGGCGTGACTGAATCCGATTTGTCGGGCACTACATTGGCGAGCTATGTGGGAATTTCTGATGTCGCCGGTAGCTATATCTTTCGCACCGCCGCCGGGGGATTGTCGTCCGTCCGCATCCAAAATGCTTTTCCAACCTTTGATGGCGGACGATCACAGAGAATACGTTATGACAGCCCGGAATTCGATTTCTCAAGACTCGGGTCTCTGAAATTCGCAGCATCTATCGGGACCGAATCGAAGGAACGGAATGTCACGATCAACGATTCTCTTTTGGATGCTGGGGTCTATTACCACAAGCAATTGGGTGATTTTGCTTTGGCTGGGAGCGCTGGAATATCGATTGTCAACGTGTCTGGCGGAGAGGCGCCTCAGGCCGCAGGATCATTCAGTGTTTTGCACCAGCCGTCAGGGCTTAACCTGACCGTGGCTTCGGGCAGTCGTGATGAAGGCGGAGCATATACGTTTACCAAGATTGGGTTGCGCAGAAATTGGTTTAGCGCTGGCGAAACGGCGGTTTCGATTGATTGGTACCAATCCATTGATACGGTGAACAGCGGGTCTGATGCACAATCCTTTGGTATTGGGGTTTTGCAGCATCTTACCAAACAAAACGTCGATGTGTTCGTGGGCTTACGTACCTATAAATACGACGGCGGTGGCGTGGTTCAATTTCGGGACATGACGTCTGGGATAATAGGTGTTCGTTGGGTGTTCCGCCGACTGGAAAAACGCACCATTTTCGCAGACCTTTGGCAGAAGTGACACCAAATCTGTGCGATTGTCACGGCTTTGACGGTTCTGGAAAAAGCATCGCCGCAAATTAATGTGACGTCACCCTTTAGACCATTTGGAAATTTACGATACCACCTCGACCCAAGTCGGGGGACCTGCTAGTAAACCCCTTCGTAAGCGGCACAGCGACCGCCCGTATCTTTATCCTAGAGAACGGCCAATTCGCCGCGTTTATGGGCAATGTAGACAGCCGGAAACTCGTCCGGGAACCAGCCGCAAACGGTTTGGTTTTCTTCAAAGCGTTGCAATACCAATTCAAGTGTTTCTGGTACCCGACAGCGCCATCGCAGAGTTTTCCGGCTGGTAGTCGCGTGCTTTGAGAAACAAGCCCTTAGCTGATTTTGACTGAATGCCAGACGTGTTTGACTGTCATATAATTGTCCAACCCTTCGGAACCGCCTTCGCGCCCATAGCCACTGGATTTGACACCTCCAAAAGGCGTTTCGGGCATCGAGGCTTCGAGCGTGTTGATCGACAGATTACCAACCTCGACCTCGTCAATCATCCGGTCAATATAGTCGGCGCGGTTGGTAAAGGCATATCCGGCCAGGCCGTATGGCACGCTGTTTGCTTGCGAAATTGCTGCGTCAAGTGACGCGACCGGGTTGATGACCGCAATCGGACCGAACGGTTCTTCCTGCATAATTCGGGCATCTTCGGGGACGTTTAACAAAACGGTTGGCTGAAAGAAAAAGCCTTTGTTGCCTTCGCGCGCGCCGCCTGTGGCGACTTTTGCCCCTTTGGCACGCGCGTCTTCCACCAGGTCGGTTAACACGGGCACCCGGCGGTCATTGGCCGTTGGCCCCATCTCGACGCCATCGTCCACGGGGTTGCCGACAATTGTCGCGGCAGCACGCGCGGTGAAAGTCGCGGCGAATTCGTCAAAGATACTCTCATGCACAAAGAACCGCGTGGGCGAGGTGCAAACCTGACCAGAGTTGCGCAACTTGCGGATTGCGCCAAAGGTTGCGGCCTCTTGCGGGTCGGTATCTTCGCATACGATTACCGGCGCGTGGCCACCCAGTTCCATCAAGACCGACGTCATGTTTTCCGAGGCTAACGTCGTCAGATGGCGACCAACCACAGTAGAGCCGGTAAAGGCCACAAGGCGAACCATGTCTTGGGGGATCAGATAGCCAGATATTTCAGCCGGATTGCCAAACACCAGATTGAGAACACCCGGTGGCAGGCCCGCGTCCTGAAACGCACGTGCAATATGGATGGCACCTGCCGGTGTTTCTTCGGCGGCCTTCAGGATGATCGAACACCCCGATGCCAGGGCCCCGGCGATTTTGCGCGCTGGTTGGCTCATCGGGAAGTTCCACGGGGAAAAGGCGGCGACAACCCCGATGGGTTGGTGGTGCACCGCAAATTTGTGCCCCCGCGCCGCCGGGATAATGCGGCCATAGGTGCGCATGGCTTCGCCTGCGTCCCATTCAAAGAATTCGGCACCACGGATAACTTCAAGCCGGGCCTGCGCTAACGGCTTCCCAAGTTCCAGCGCTATTGATCTGGCAATTTCTTCCTGACGATCCCGCATCAGTTTGGCGGCCCTCAGAATGGTATCGGCCCGTTCGCGCGGCGATGTGCGGCTCCAGATACGAAACCCCTTTTCCGCAGCCTCCAGCGCATCATCCAGATCACTTTTGGCAGCAACCGGAAGGCGCCCCAGTTCCTCTTCGGTGGCCGGGTTCACCACAGACATGTCGCGGGTGGACTTGCGCCATTCACCGCCGATAAATAGCTTCAACTCAGGATACATAGATCACACACCTCCTTCTTGCGGCCTGTTCAGATCATGCAAGTCCACCTATCACTGCAAGTGAATTAGCCGAATACAGATATCATTTTGACGAATACCAGAGTTATCTCTTTTGCGCCGCCTGGTGCAGAGCCTGTTTAAAGACGCGCGCCGCCGGAGGCAGGCTATTGTCAGAGCGATATGAGATACCAATCGGCCCCTGACCAAAGGGAACGGTCCAGTCGAGTTGCGTGAGATAGCCATTTTCAATGTCTTGCGCGATCACTTCGGCGGGCATCAGCCCAATCAGATCGCGCGTTTGCAAAAGTGCGCGGTTGGCAAGGTATGACACCGATTCAATTGCCAAAGGTGGCAGATATTGTTGTTGATCGATAAAAAAGTGGTCAACTTGACGGCGCAGGGTTGTCTCTTGCGGGGGCAGAATCCAACCAAACGGTTTGATCTGATCAAACGACACCGGGTGTATCGTTGTAAGCGGATGCTGATTGCCGACAACGGCCACGATATGATCTTCAAACAGCTTTTCCTGTTTGATCTTGTCGCGGTGCCGATGGGACGGAAGGCGGCCCACAACCAAGTCTATTTCGCCTGACAAAAGCGCGGGCATCAACACTTCGTTGGTGCCTTCGTTGATTTTGATCGCAACTTTTGGACGGTCCGCCAACAGGATGTCAATCGCGACGGGCAACAAACCCGTCGACGCAGCAAGCAGGGTGCCGACAACAACACGGCCACTGTTTCCTTCGTTAAGGTCGTCCAGTTCCTGAGCGGCGTTTGAAACTTGCGCGAAGATAAGTTTTCCGTGGCGTATCATGGTCTCGCCAAAGACAGTGGGGATGACACCACGATTGGTTCGATTGAACAGTTTCACCTCGAAATCAAGCTCAAGATCCTGAATCATCTTGGTGGCGGCGGGTTGCGATATTCCCAGTTCGCGCGCGGCGTGTTGGATGTTGCCGTGGCTACCAACGGCCACAAGCAGGCGCAACTGGCGCAGTTTCAACCGGGTCAAAGCACGGTCAACGATGCGGGAATGTCGGGCAATCATTTTGTGTCCTTACAGGGTGATCGGTCGGCGGGTTTGCTCCAGCTTGCTAAGCACGCTCATCGCTGCAAGGGCAGAACTGCGGGGGTTGTCGGGCAGGGAATTGCCGCTGATCTGAAACCGAAAACTGCCGAATTCGCCCGATGCTTCGATTTCATGGATGTTTTGGGTGACATCGGCGTCGGCAATCAACTGGACTTGTGTGGCGTCAAAACCAACACCGGCCAAAGCCACAGCGGCAGCAACATTTGCGTTCTTAGGATAGGTCAATGCGGCCTCGCGGGCGGTGCCGTGGAAATGGGTGTGTGCCCCTTTGGCAAGCGCATCAAGGTCCAGCTTGCTTTCTGCGGGTGAGCCTTTCCAGCCTTTGGGCGGCTTGCGCCCGACATAGGTGACACTGTCCATGCGCCCTGTGCGGGCCGCTTGCAAACAATCAAGTGCGCCAATGGCACCGCTGGCGAGGTGCAGTCTGGCATGGCCCAGCCGGGCCGCGTTCTCAAGCGTTTCATAGGTTTGGGTGTCGGCCAGTGCCCCCAAAGAAACCGTAATCAGGTCAATCCCGCGTGACAGGATTGCCGGGCCATGTGTGGCCAAAGCCGCATGTCCGGCGCAGTCGATCATCAGGTCGAGATCGTCGGGCAAGTCCTGAACTGATCCGACATAAAGCCCCGGATTCTCTGCCCCGGATTCTGGCACACGTTCAGGTCGCAGCAATACCGCGCCAATGGTGTGGCCGCGTTCTTCAAGCGCGGCACGCACGTAACCTGCAATCGCACCTTTGCCAATCAGACCTATTTTCATGACCCTATCCTTTTCCTAAACCGACTTAACCTGAATTGAATGGGCATTGGTATATCTAATTTTGATATCCAGTTCAGCCATTTCCCATTGGCTGTGACGCAAAATTGCGTCCTTTTGGGTGAGAACATTATGCGCGCAATCCAAGGCCCTCGAACAATGAAATACACCAAACATGAAGCAAAAGAGTATGCCCGCGACAACATGAAAGGCATCTGGGCGGCGGCGCTTAATCCGTTTAACGCCGACTTGTCGCTTGATGAAATCGGACTGCGTTCAAACATTCGCCATTGGGTTGATGATCTGGATATTCAGGGCCTGTTCATTGCTGGCAAGCAGGGCGAATTTTTCTCGATGAGCCTGGCTGAGCGCAAGCGCAATTTCGAGATCGCTGTTGAAGAATGCGCAGGCAAGGCCGGGGTCATCGTTTCGGTGTCGGATCAGAACATGAATACCGCGCTTGAATTGGCGCATCACGCCCAGAGTTGCGGCGCTGATTATATCGTTCTGCATGCGCCAGTTCTCAGTTTTGTACATGACCGGAGCGAGGTTTTGTACCAATACTACAAAACATTCTGCGACCAGTTGGACATCGGCATCGCCATGTGGAGCCACCCTGACAGCGGATATTTGATGCAACCCGATGAATGCGCCCGGATTGCTGAGCTGCCCAACATCGTGGCAATCAAATATTCGGTCCCACGCGAGATGTATGTGCAGCTTCACCAGATGATTGGTGACAAGATTCAAGTTTCGACATCTCTTGAGGATGAGTGGTTGGATAATATCGAACAACTGGGTTGGCAGCTTTACCTGTGTTCATCGCCGCCCTACCAGCTACAAACCACCAACGACCAGCGCATGAATGAATACACCCGTCTGGCGTTTACCGGTAAGTTTGATGCGGCACGCAAGGTGCGTGACAGCCTGAACCCGGTGCGCGAGGCGATGAAACGCACCCGCCCTGCCGGTAAGCCAACCGCCTTTGGCAAATACTGGCAAGAATTGCTGGGTCAGGTTGGCGGCCACGTTCGCGCGCCGATGCTGGAACTGAACGACGCCGAAAAGACGATCATTCGTGATGGGTTTAAGGGATGCGGCCTTAAGCTGTGAGTGCTTTGTGATAGAATGAATGCCAAGACGAAACAGGAGAAGACAATGGCCAAACTGAGAGCCTTTAATTTTCAAGCGTGGATTGACGAGCATCGTCATCTTCTTAAGCCGCCGGTCGGTAATCAGCAAATTTGGGAAGATGCCGATTTGATGGTCACCATCGTTGGCGGGCCAAACAAGCGTACCGATTATCATGACGACCCGGTTGAGGAGTTTTTTTACCAACTGGAAGGCAACATGGTGCTGAAGCTGTATGACGGCGAGGAATTTTATGACGTTCCGATCCGCGAAGGTGAGATCTTCCTGCTTCCGCCGCATGTGCGCCATTCGCCGCAACGTCCCGAGGAAGGATCAATCGGGTTGGTGATCGAACCCAAGCGGCAAACCGGCGAACTTGATGCGATTGAATGGTATTGCTTTGAATGCGGCACGCTTGTTCATCGCGCCGAGATGCAGTTAAAATCCATCGTCAGGGATTTGCCGCCTGTTTACGAGAAATTTTATGCTTCAAAGGCCGACAGAACCTGCCCGAAGTGCCAGGTTGTTCATCCGGGCAAAGAGCCGCCAGAGGGTTGGGTGAAAATCTGAGAGTAACACCCAGTGCCAAAGCCCTTTCCAATCGGCTGAACAAAGGTGCCCTATGAAACTTGTCTTCGCCCTTTTGCTGGTAATCACAACCGTAACGCCAACGTTTGCTGACAGGGTGGAATTGGGGCCACGCCCTTATTACCTGATTGATCGCATGGCTGATGGCCCGCTTAAATCCAAACTGTTGTCCTGTGGCGATATGGAATTTCAGCCAAGCACGTTTTCGATCAGTCACCGTGGTGCTGCCTTGCAGTTTGCCGAGCATACCGCGCCGTCTTACAAGGCGGCGGCCCGGATGGGGGCGGGTGTTGTTGAATGTGATGTGACCTTTACCAGCGACAAACGCCTTGTCTGTCGCCATTCGCAAAATGATCTGCACACGACGACCAATATCCTGACAACCGCATTGGCGGATAAGTGTACCGCTGGTTTTTCACCGGCAAGCAGCGGGCAAAAGGCATCGGCTGAATGCCGGACGTCTGACATTACATTGGCAGAGTTTGAAACGCTTCAGGGTAAGATGGACGGTGCCAACCCAGCCGCGACAAGTGTTGCCGAATTTCTGGATGGCACTGAAGGTTGGCGCACGGACCTGTACGCGGGCGAAGGAGGTGCTGTTGTTTCGCATGCGCAGTACATCGGACTGATGAAATCCTTAGGCGTCAAATTCACACCGGAACTGAAATTGCCCGCCGTGCAAATGCCGTTTGATGGTTATACGCAGCAGGATTTTGCCCAGGCGCTGATCGACGATTACAAATCCGCCGGGGTAGCACCCGGCGATGTTTATCCGCAGTCTTTTGATCTGGACGATATCCTGTACTGGATCAGGAATGAACCAGAGTTTGGCAAACAAGCGGTTTACCTGGACGCCTCATATCGTCGTCGCGGGTTTGACCCGACGGACCCGTCAACTTTCAAACCCTCGATGGCAGAACTGGCTGAAATGGGGGTCAACTATATCTCGCCGCCCATGTGGATGCTGGTGACTCTGGACAACGGCAAAATTGTCGAATCCGCCTATTCCAAGTCGGCAAAGGCTGTGGGTCTTAATGTGATCACCTGGACGTTAGAGCGATCCGGGCCGCTTCATGCCGGGGGTGGATGGTATTACAGGTCCATCGCGGACGCCATCAAAGGCGATGGGCAAGTGTACGAGTTGCTGGACGTTCTGGCGCAGGACGTTGCGGTAAAAGGCATCTTTTCCGATTGGCCGGCAACCGTCACTTATTATGCCAATTGCATGCAGATCGGTAACCGGCTTTAACGTCGGGCATTCCAACTGACCGATACGTGCTGGCGGGTATAAAATTCCCCCATCAGCCCGACCATTGTCAGGACAATGCCAACCCAAAAGGCATATTCCCAACTGGAATAATGCGGATTGTAGTTGATAAACACATACCCGCGCGCCTGGTCGATGGCATGAAACAGCGGGTTCCAGTCAAACATTGCCAGCATGAATCCGGGCAGCGTATTGGCCAGAAACATTTTACCCGAGGCAATCATATTGGCCCGTTGATAAAGGGTGGTCATGATCATCACAGCCGTAGGATTCCACGGTTTGATCACCATGAATATCAGCCCCACGGCACATCCGGTGAACCATGCCAGAATGACCATCGCATAAGCGCCAATCGGGTCAAATATATAAAGCGGCGTAAAAGAGACGTGGTAGATGAACAGGATCATCAACATCGTTAACGTCTGCATATAAAGCGCGCTGACGGCGGCGGCGGCAATAGTGACTACCGTGTTCATCGGCGCATGCTGCATCATCGCACTGCTGGGCCCTTCGGCCTTGGCCACGGCACCAACCGCTTTGGTGTGGACCATGAACAGGAACACACCCGACATCACATACAACAGGAAATCACCCCGCACCGCATTGCCCCGCAGCCCAAGAACCGTGAACATCACATAAAACGCCGCGACAAACATCACCGTTTGCAGCATGTTCAGGGCAATCGCCATAAAGGCGTTGTTGTGGGTGGATCGGACCGAGCGGACAATCGAGTGAAAGATCAATTCAAAGATCGTTACCACCGTTCGCAGGGTGGATTTTTTCCTGTGCTGCTTAAACATCGGTCCGTGATCCTGTTTGTTGGCTTGAAACCGCAACTTCTTGCGCATTGACTGCTTCTGTATGACACGGAAATCTTGCCGTTCCGTTGCTGTCGCAGCATAAAGGGACGAACCGCTTATTTCAACAAATCCTGCAAGGTGAGGATATTTACGTGAACTATGATACTTTGATACCCGTGATCCGGACGCTGGCCATCGAGGCTGGCAACAAGATTATGGAGATTTACAACTCGGACGATTTTGATGTGAAGCTGAAATCCGATGACAGCCCGGTAACCATTGCCGACGAGGCGGCGGATGAGATAATTTCCAAAGGTCTGCGCAGTGCCTTTCCCGAGATGTTGCTGGTGACCGAGGAACAATCAGAGTCGCATAAAGTTAAGGGTGACACGTTCCTGATCGTTGACCCGCTGGATGGGACCAAGGAATTTATTCACCGGCGTGGCGATTTTACGGTGAATATCGCGCTGGTGGAAAACGGTGTACCAACGCGCGGTGTGGTTTACGCGCCCGCCAAAGATCGGATGTTTTATACCTTGGCGGATGGTCAAACGGTTGAAGAAACTGGTGACATGGCGCTGGACACACCCGGGCCGGTTAGTCCGATCAATGTGTCCAGGGCGGACAACGCCGCATTGATGGTTGTGGCGTCCAAATCGCACCGCGATGCGGCGACGGATGCCTATATCAACAAGTACAACGTCAAGGACAGCAAAAGTGCGGGGTCGTCTCTCAAGTTCTGCCTTGTTGCCACGGGCGAGGCGGACATCTATCCCCGCGTTGGCCGGACGATGGAATGGGATACCGCCGCTGGCCACGCCGTTCTGAACGGTGCGGGCGGCCGCGTGGTGCGCTTTGATGACCATTCCCCGCTGATCTATGGCAAAGAGGATTTCGCCAATCCGTTCTTTATTGCCTATGCGCCGGGTGTCGAACTTAAGCCCGCCTGATGTCAGTTCTGATCGCCATTCCCGCGCGCTACGCCTCGTCCCGGTATCCGGGTAAGCCTTTGGTTCAATTGAAAGGCTCTACCGGGGTGTCCCGGTCATTGATCGAACGATCATGGCTGGCGGCATGCGCGGTTACCGGTGTGGACAAGGTGGTTGTGACCACGGACGACGACCGTATCCGTGTTGCTTGCGAAGCCTTCGGGGCCGAGGTGGTGATGACCTCATCCGCTTGCGTCAACGGCACTGAACGCTGTGCCGAGGCGCACGCGGCTTTGGGGGGCGGGTTTGACATTGTGGTGAACCTGCAAGGCGACGCGCCACTGACGCCACATTGGTTCGTCGAAGATTTGGTGGCAGGCTTAAGGGCTGCACCCGATGCCGGTGTCGCCACCCCGGTTTTACGCTGCGATGGTGCCGCGTTGAACGGTTTTCTGGCCGATCGCCGCGCGGACCGGGTGGGGGGCACCACCGCCGTTTTCGCCAGGGACAAAAGTGCGATGTATTTCTCGAAAGAGGTGATCCCGTTCACGTCCGAGGTTTACGCAGACGATGCCGAAACTCCGGTATTTCACCATGTTGGCGTCTATGCCTATCGCCCCGATGCCCTGGCCGCCTATCCAGGATGGCCGACTGGCCCGTTAGAGCGGCTGGAAGGGTTGGAACAACTAAGGTTCATGGAAAACGGGCGCAAGGTGTTGTGCGTCGAGGTCGATGCCAAAGGCCGCCAATTTTGGGAATTGAACAACCCCGAGGACGTGCAGAGAATCGAGGCAATGATGGCCGAGATGGGGTTGGAGTAACATGTCGCTGACGGTCTCGATTGTGATCGTCAGCCGCCACCGTCCAGAGTTATTACGCCGATGCCTGATTGGCATTTCCCAACTGGATTACGATCCGTTCGAGATTGTCATCGTTGCAGACCCGGCAACCTGCACCGGATTACGCAGTGTGCCTCAGGCCGCGTTCGCCAAAATCATCCCGTTTGATCAGGATAATATCGCGGCGGCCCGTAACGCGGGCATAGACGCCAGCGCTGGTGAGGTTGTGGCCTTTATCGACGATGATTCCGTGCCTGAACCCACCTGGCTGAAATTCCTGGTAGCACCGTTTTCACATGTCGATACCGCAGCGGCGGGTGGCTTTGTGCGTGGACCCAACGGCATTTCCTGGCAATTTCAGGCCTCAACCGTGGATCATACAGGGCGATTTGCACCCGTTGGTGTGGACCCGGCGCTGGCCACCATTCTGATCCCCACCAAAAACCGGGCGATCTGCACGGCCGGCACCAATATGGCCGCCCGACGTTCGGTCCTTGAGGCGATGGGAGGGTTTGACCCACGTTTCAAGTATCACCTTGATGATGTTGATTTCAATCTGCGGCTGGCGGCGCAGGAACTATGCACGGCGATCGCTCCAATGGCCGAGGTCCACAATATGCGCGCCTCAAACAAATTTCGGCGCGACGACGGGGCTCCAATTGATCTGGGCGAAGTTGGCGCAAGCTGGGCAGTCTTTCTTGCCAAACATTGCCCCCCCGACCTTGGAAAATCCGCCTGGGAACGGGTACAGCGCGAAGAACGTGAACGGGCCTGCGGACATATGGTGCGCGGCCTGCTGGAACCGCAAGACGTAGGGCGACTCATGTCTCAGCTGCGAAAAGGTTACGCAACTGGTCAAAACCGTGGACAGGTCGAAGGTGAAATTGCGTCGATATCGACGCGGCCTTTCCAACCAAACCCACCCAGACACGACTTTCGATCCATTGTTCTGTCCGGGCGTTTCTGGCAACGAACACATCTGCGCAACTCTGCCCGGTTCGAAGCCAACGCCGGTAGTGTTGTGACCCTTATCCTACTGACACCAACCGCCCTTTTTCATCATGTCCGGTTTAACCCGGATGGCTATTGGCAACACGTCGGCGGGATATTTGGTAAAAGTGAGCGCACACATCGGTTAATCTCTTTCAAAACGTTCCGGCGCCGGGTTCAGTTTGAATCACATAGGGTAGGCAAGGTTCGTGGCTTACGCTAAAGTAAAGGAATTAACGTGCCACAAATCGCACACAACCCTGGGAAAACCGATGATTAAATGCGGTAACGTCGGCAATGGCCATATAATTGCTGCAAAAAGGATGTATGAGACGGCAAATTACTCAACACAGGCACGTATTTTCAAATTTAAGGAAGAACAATGCGTAAAAAGGTAACGAAGGCCATCTTTCCGGTGGCGGGCATGGGTACGCGATTTTTACCAGCAACCAAATCAGTTCCAAAAGAGATCATGACGCTGGTTGACCGACCCCTTGTGCAATACGCCATCGACGAAGCCCGCGCCGCCGGGATCAAAGAGTTCATCTTTGTCACGTCGCGCGGCAAAGGCGCGCTTGAAGATTATTTCGACCACGCGCCGTTTCTGGAACAGGAATTGCGAAAAAGTGGTAAAACGGACCTGTTGGATGCGCTGAAGGCGACCAATATGGAAAGTGGCGCAATCGCCTATATTCGCCAGCACCGGGCATTGGGTCTGGGCCACGCGGTCTGGTGCGCGCGGCGTTTGATTGCCAACGAACCGTTTGCAGTGATACTGCCGGACGATGTGATCGCGGCGGAAACACCCTGTCTTGAGCAAATGATCGACGCTTACGAAGAAACCGGCGGCAATATGGTTGCCGCGATGGAGGTTCCTGCGGACAAGGCCGCGTCTTATGGTATTCTTGATGTGGAAGAGGACATGGGATCGGTTGTGTCGGTCAAAGGCATGGTCGAAAAACCCGAAGTCGGCAAAGCCCCGTCAAATCTTGCGGTGATCGGCCGTTATATCCTGTCTCCGTCGGTTTTGACCAATCTGAACAAGATGAAGTCGGGCGCGGGTGGTGAAATCCAGCTTACCGATGCAATTGCCCAGGATATTGGCACGGAAAATACCGTCTATGGCTATCGGTTCCGGGGTCAGCGGTTTGATTGCGGCTCCAAGGCTGGGTTCCTGCAGGCGACGGTGGCATTTGCTTTGGCGCGGGACGATCTGCGTGATGATTTGCTGCGGTATTTGCAGGAAATGGTTCAATTGGATAAAGCAGCGCAATAAACTGCGTTTCTTGAGGGCAATACATTGACCAACATTCTGGTAACGGGCGGGGCGGGCTATATCGGTTCACACGCCTGCAAGGCTTTAAAGGCGGCGGGGTATACCCCTGTAACCTTTGATAATCTGGTAACCGGCTGGCAGGACGCCGTTAAATTCGGGCCGTTTGAGCGTGGTGAGTTGACAGACCGCGCCCGTCTGGACGAGGTTTTCGCCAAATACCAACCTGCCGCCGTGGTGCATTTCGCCGCCCTTTCGCAGGTCGGCGAGGCGATGGCCGAGCCGGGGCGATATTGGGCCAACAATGTCATCGGATCACTGACCCTGATCGAGGCGGCGGTAGCCGCCGGGTGCCTTGATTTTGTATTCTCATCAACCTGTGCCACCTACGGCGAGCATGACAATGTGGTGCTGGACGAAAACACGGCGCAATATCCCCTGAATGCTTACGGCGCGTCCAAGCGGGCAATAGAAGATATCTTGCATGACTTTGAGGCCGCATATGGGCTGCGATCGGTGATCTTTCGCTATTTCAACGTGGCCGGGGCCGACCCGGACGGCGAAGTGGGGGAATTTCACCGCCCCGAAACCCATCTGGTGCCGCTGATGCTGGATGCGATTGACGGCAAACGCGATGCGTTGACGGTGTTTGGCACGGACTACGACACGCCCGATGGCACCTGCATTCGCGACTATGTGCATGTTTGCGATCTGGTGGATGCGCATGTTCTGGGACTGAAATGGCTGGAGGCCGACAAAGGATCGCGGGTGTTCAACCTTGGCACCGGGTCGGGGTTTTCGGTACGCGAAGTGATTGATCAATCAAGCAGCGTTACCAACCGCGAGGTGCCGTTCACCATCGGCCCGCGCCGGGCTGGCGATTGCACAAAGCTGGTCTCAGGATCGGTGCGCGCCGAACAGGAACTGGGTTGGACGCCCACAAGGTCCACCCTGAAATCGATGATTGCCGACGCCTGGAGATGGCATCAAAGTGGGAGCTATGAACGCTGATCCGATCCCGCCGTCTCTGACCCTGTTCGAGACATACAAGATGCGCCTTAGGCGGCGTCGGTTGTTATGGCGGTCCTGGCGGTCCCGGCGTCAGTTAACCGCGCGGGTGGATCGCACCAAGAACATCAGCCCGACGGATATTCTGGCAGTTGTGGTTCTGCGCAACGAAGCGCAAAGGTTGCCGTATTTCCTGGCGCATTATCGCCGTCTTGGGGTGTCACATTTCCTGATCGTAGACAACGACAGTGACGATGGCAGCGCCGAGATGCTGGCGGATCAACCAGATGTATCCCTTTGGCATACAACAAAAAGTTACCATGCCTCGCGTTTCGGGGTGGATTGGTCGACCTGGTTGCAATGGAAATATGCGCGCGCGCATTGGTGCCTGACGGTCGATGTGGACGAGGTTCTGATCTATTCCGGTTACCGCCAATACGGCCTGCGTGATCTGACCGCCTGGCTGGACAATCGCGGGGCAAAAGCGTTTGGTGCCCTGTTGCTGGATATGTATCCCAAAGGCCCCTTGTCGCACGCGTCATACACAGCCGGACAGAACCCAAGTGAGGTTCTGAATTGGTTTGACCCAAACCCCTACCGCAGTGAATGGCAGATGCCGATGGGCAGTCTTTGGGTGCAGGGGGGCGCGCGTGAACGGGTGTTTTTTGCCGATGATCCGCGGCGCTCTCCGACGTTGAACAAACTGCCCTTGGTCAAATGGTATCACCGGTATGCCTATGCCAATTCGACCCATTCGATCCTGCCACCACAGTTGAACCTGGCCTATGACGGACCGGGTGGGCAACAGCCATCGGGGGTGTTGCTGCACAGCAAGTTCCTGCCTTTGATTGTCGCCAAATCAGCAACAGAAAAATCCCGCGCCCAGCATTTCCACACCCCTTCAGAATTTGATCACTACTATGACGGTATCACCGCCGACCCCAACCTTTGGCACCCCCAATCACTTGCCTTTGAAGGGCCTGAGCAACTTCAGAAACTGGGGTTGCTTCAGGGGATCGACTGGTAACATTGCCGCCCAACCTCTGGCGCATTTGCCGATAATTTGAAGTACCACGTCGACCAATTGCAACACTTTCTAAATTCATTGATTTCATTAAGATAACCATGCCATATTGCTGGAAAAAAGGCGGTTGAGGTCGGCAGGATGGGGTTTGTCCTTGTTGGCCTTATTTGGGAACGGATTGAGCGCTTGAGCCTTTGGAATTCTTATCTGATGCGGGTGTTGCGCAAGCGACAGGTTATCCGTGCCTGGAGGAAATCCCGCGAACTGTTGGCGGTACAGGATTTGACGGATCGCATTCGCTCGGATGATATCCTGTTGATGTCAACGGTACATAACGAGAAAATCCGCCTGCCGTATTTCCTGGATTACTACCGCGATCTTGGGGTCAATCATTTCCTGATCGTTGACAATGACAGCACCGATGGCACCGAGGCCTATCTGACTGGCCAGTCCGATGTGTCGCTTTGGTATACCTCGGCCAGCTATAAAAAGGCCACGTTCGGTGTTGACTGGATGAACTGGTTGCACCGCACCTATGGCAATGGTCACTGGACCCTGACCGTCGATCCAGATGAATTTTTTGTCTATCCGTTCTGCGATACAAGGTCGATCCGGGCCCTGACCGATTGGCTGGACAATTCGTCGATCCGCAGTTTTGGGGCGATGTTGCTGGATATGTATCCCAAGGGCCGGCTGGACGAACACCCATACGAAGAAGGGCAGAACCCGTTTGAGATTACCAATTGGTTTGATTCAGGCAATTACACCCAGAAAAAGAACAATAAATTCGGCAATCTGTGGATTCAAGGCGGCCCGCGCTCTCGGGTATATTTCCGCGATACGCCGAAAAAGGCGCCGGCGCTGAACAAAATACCCCTGGTCAAATGGGATAAGAAATACAGCTATGTCAGCTCGACCCACATGTTATTGCCGCGCGGATTGAACCAGGTTTATGACGAATGGGGTGGTGAAATGGCCTCGGGCATTTTGCTGCATGCCAAGTTTCTGGATACCTTTGCCGCCAAGGCACAGGAAGAAATGGCACGTTCGCAACACTATGCGTCTTCGGCTGAATATTTGGCCTATGCGGATGCCGTAAAATCCCAACCCGAGTTGTGGTGCAAATTCAGTGAGAAATATATCAACTGGCGCCAGCTTGAGATTCTGGGGCTGATGTCCAAGGGAAACTGGGCATGACGGTCGGGATTGTCATGCTGGTGCACACCGCCCTGAACCGGGCAGAACAGGTGGCGCGCCACTGGACGTCATCTGGGTGCCCGGTGGTGATCCATGTTGACAAAAACGTCAACCGCGCGACGTTCAAAGCGTTTCGGCAAGCGTTGGCAGGTGATCGGCTGATACGGTTTTCAAAACGGCATAAATGCGAATGGGGGTCTTGGGGAATTGTTGCCGCATCGCAATCGGCGTCAGAGTTGATATTAAAGGAATTCCCCGAAGTTTCGCACGTCTACCTGTCGTCCGGGTCATGCCTGCCACTGCGCCCGGTGCAAGAGTTGATCGACTATCTGAGTGAACGACCGCGCACCGATTTCATCGAAAGTGCGACAACTGCGGATGTACCCTGGACCGTCGGGGGATTGGATCAGGAACGCTTTACCTTGCGCTTTCCGTTCTCGTGGAAACGGCATCGGCGGCTGTTTGACAGGTATGTCAAATTTCAACGCAAAATCGGTTTTCAACGCAAAATCCCGACCGGGCTGGTGCCGCATATGGGCAGCCAATGGTGGTGTCTGTCGCGTCAAACCCTGTCGGCCATCCTGCAAGACCCAAACAGGCAAGAATATGATCGTTACTTTCGCCGGGTCTGGATACCGGACGAAAGTTATTATCAGACACTGGCCCGGCAATATACCACCAATATCGAAAGCCGCTCTTTAACCCTGTCCAAGTTTGATTTTCAGGGTAAGCCGCATATTTTCTATGATGATCACCTGCAATTGCTGCGCCGGTCCGATTGTTTCGTGGCGCGTAAAATCTGGTCGCGGGCTGAACGGCTGTATCAGGCGTTTCTGTCGGACGGCATGGCGGCGATGAAAAAGACTGAACCGAACCCCGGCAAGATTGACCGCATTTTTGCCAAAGCGGTCGAGCGTCGGACGCGCGGGCGGCCCGGGCTTTATATGCAAAGCCGAATGCCAAACTGGGATTGGGAAAACGGCCTGACATCGAACCCCTATTCGGTGTTTCAAGGGTTTACTGAGCTGTTCGAGAACTTTGAACCCTGGCTGGCCAAGGCCACAGATACGCGGGTACACGGGCATCTGTTTCACCCCAAAAGGGTGGAATTTGCCAATGGTCAGACCCTGATCAACGGCGCGCTTAGCGATAGTGCGAAGCAGCGTGATTATGCGCCCCGGTCGTTCCTGACCAGTCTGATCTGGAACACGCGCGGCGAACGTCAGTGTTTTCAATTTGGGCCAAATGACAATCAGGACGTGGCCTGGGTGTTTTCACGCGACCCTAACGCGCAGGTTTCGGTGATTTCCGGCGCTTGGGCTGTGCCGTTGTTCAAATCTAACCGCAACTTTGCCGATCTTCGCAAAGATGCCGCAAAGTTTCAGAAAATCGAGAGCGAGCATCTGGCAATCTTGCGCAAATCGACCTCCAAGGCACGGGTGCGCATCTGGACCATGGCCGAATTTATCGAGGCCCCGATGGAGCCAATCCAGACCATTATTGATGAAATTGGATCAACCAGCGGGCGCCGATTGACCGAAGCGCCGACCATGGTTGATCTGACCGGCTTCGGGCAATTCCTGCAAAACCTCAAAAATCAAGGGATGCATCCCTATCTGATGGGCGACTTTCCGGTCGATCCGGGGCCGATCAATCAGCCTAATCCACCTCGTAAACCCTATCTGGTACGGTAATCCCGCATGACTGATCGCTTTGACTATTTTGTTGTATTGGCCGAGATGCGCACCGGATCGAATTTTCTGGAAAGCAATCTGAACGCGATTGACGGGCTGACCTGCCACGGAGAGGCGTTCAATCCGCAATTCATCGGCTATCCGAACAAGTCCGAAATTCTGGGGGTAACATGCGACGAGCGCGACGATGATCCACTGCGTTTGATTGGTGCGATCCGCGATGAACCGGGGGCGCTGCGGGGGTTCCGGTTTTTCCACAATCACGATCCGCGCGCGTTTGAGATACTGGTGGATGATCCGCGCTGCGCCAAGATCATCCTAACCCGCAATCCGTTGGACAGTTACGTGTCACTTAAGATCGCCCAAGCGACCGGACAATGGAAGCTGACAGATGTAAAACGGCGCAAAGATGGCAAGGCCGAGTTCGACGCCGAGGAGTTTCAGGCCCATGTCGAGGGGTTACAGGACTTTCAGGTGACGCTTTTGAACCG
>DAOUQK010000186.1 GCA_030625695.1 Paracoccaceae bacterium
CTCAACAAATGCAAGCCGCCAAATGGGCGGAGAGGCAATCAAGGCATTTCAGTATTTTGAATACCTTCTTGAAACGGGTATTGATGCGCATCTGATTACGCATTCGCGATGCAGAGACGAGCTTGAAGGGGTGTTTCCCGCAAATCGTCTGATTTTCGTGGAAGATGACTTTTGGCAGAGACTTTTCTGGCGTTCAGGCGTCCTGCGCTTTTTGCTCTCGGTCACCTTTCATTTGGCTGCGGCAAAACTGATCCGGGCGTTCGAGCCGAGGACCACAATCGTTCACTATCTTTGCCCGATCTCGCCGGTGCAGCTACGATTTCCGCCGAAGGGTTATGATATCATCATGGGCCCGTTTTCCGGAGCGATTCACTTCCCGCCAGCCTTTCGCGGGCGTATGCCTCTGATAAGAAGGCTCAACGAGAATACTCATCAATTGTCCCAAAGAATTCTGGGTTATTTGTTCGGCGACAAGAAAAGAGCGCGCGCAGTTCTGGTATCCGGGTATGAACGTACGCGCCGGTCGCTTCTGGCTGCCGGTTGCCGACCGGAGCGGTTGATTGATGTCGTTGATTCGGGTGTGCCTGACTCCATATCAAATGCCAATCGCATCAGGCATTCCGGTGTCTCGGGGCGATTCATATGTTCTTGCCGGTTGATCAATCTCAAGGGAATTGATCTTGCAATTCGCGCTTTGGCGCTCACTCCCGAAACGGTTTCTTTGACGATTTGCGGCGAGGGGCCAGAGCGGGCGGCGCTGGAATCGATCGTGAACGAACTGGGCCTTTCCAAACGCGTGGATTTCAAGGGATGGTTGGATCATAACCAGCTTTTGCAAACGATGCGCGATCATCGGGGGTTTGTGTTTCCAAGCCTCGCGGATGCCAATGGAATCGCCGTGCAGGAGGCAATGATGATCGGGCTGCCGGTTATCGCTTTGCGCTGGGGAGGGCCGGCGCATTTGGCCGATGATACATCAGCCTGTTATGTCGATCCAACAAGCGAAGACGCGGTTATCAAGGGTCTGGCGAAGGCAATGACCGAGCTGTCAGCGGATGGAGAAAAGGCCGACCAGATTTCTGCGGCGGCCCGGAAAATTGCGGAATCACGGTTCACATGGAAGGATGTCGCGGCGTCATGGTCGGCTTGTTACAAAACGTGAATGTTTCTAAGGGGACATGCGAATGGATTTTGGGCTTGCCATTGGATCGGGTCGGCTATAAGGAGCGATTTCTCTCTGTCCATACCTGATGGTTCGTTTTGGAATTTTCATTTTTCGAAAACGCCGATAGTTGGTGGACTGGGTTACGAAGCAGTGGGAGGCGAGCGCATCGCGATGCGCAGACCGTACCACACAACAAATTGCCAGGTGGGCGCGCTCATCAGGTGTTGAATAAGGAGACGGCCACATGGCCAAGAAACTCGTAGGTACGATGAAGCTGCAGGTCGCTGCCGGTCAGGCAAACCCAAGCCCACCGGTTGGCCCCGCATTGGGTCAGCGCGGCATCAACATCATGGAATTCTGTAAGGCGTTCAACGCCAAAACGGCCGATCTTGAGCCGGGCGCACCGTGCCCGACCATTATCACCTATTATCAGGACAAGTCGTTCACCATGGACATCAAGACGCCTCCGGCGTCGTATTTCCTGAAGAAGGCGGCCAAGCTGAAGTCCGGCGCGACCAACCCGTCGCGTGAGGTTGTTGGCTCGGTGACCGTGGCGCAGGTCAAGGAAATTGCCGAAGCGAAGATGAAAGACCTGAACGCCAACGACATCGAAGGCGCGATGAAGATCATCCTGGGCTCGGCCCGGTCCATGGGCATTGAGGTGAAGTAAGATGGCAAAGTTTGGAAAACGGACCCGCGCTGCACGCGAAGCTTTTGCTGGCAAGACTAACCTGTCGGTTGAAGATGCTGTTGCTTTGGTCAAAGGCAATGCCAAGGCTAAGTTTGATGAAACGGTTGAGATTGCCATGGTGCTTGGGGTTGACCCGCGCCACGCGGACCAGATGGTACGCGGCGTAATCGGCCTGCCCAATGGCACCGGCAAAACAGTACGCGTTGCTGTGTTTGCCCGTGATGCGAAGGCCGATGAGGCCAAAGCGGCAGGGGCTGACATTGTTGGCGCCGAGGACCTGATGGAGATCGTTCAGGGCGGCACGATTGAATTTGATCGCTGCATTGCCACGCCGGATATGATGCCGGTTGTTGGTCGTCTGGGCAAAGTACTTGGCCCACGCAACCTGATGCCGAACCCCAAGGTTGGCACGGTGACTATGGATGTGGCTGCGGCTGTGACTGCGGCCAAAGGCGGCGAAGTGCAGTTCCGGGTTGAAAAGGCCGGGGTGATACATGTCGGCGTTGGCAAGTCGTCGTTTGACGCGGCCAAACTGGTTGAAAACATCCGCGCCTTTATTGATGCGGTTGCCAAAGCCCGGCCTGCCGGTGCCAAGGGCACCTATATGAAGAAGATTTCGCTGAGCTCGACCATGGGTCCGGGTGTCAGCGTCGATGTGGCAAGCGCCGCGGGCGAATAATTCCGTAGGGCGGGGTTCACCCCGCCGTCCGGGACGGTGCGCAAAATGCGCGCCTTACGAATTTGGCACTGTATTGTGCCAGATAACAGGGCCAGACGACCGGCCTTGTTCTGTCCGAGACGGAGGGTTTGGGGGTATCCCCGAATAATTCCTTCCTGAGATGGGAAACGAGAATTTAAGTCGCCCTCGTGGTGGTTTTGGCTCGGGACCCTGAAATTGGACCCGAAGCCGTGGGGCAACCCGCGGTAAACTGAGAGCCGGCGGGGAGACCCGCCATAATTGGAGTGAAACTGTGGATAGAGCCCAGAAAGAGAAAGTGGTCGAGGAACTCGGCCAGATCTTTGAAAGCTCTGGCGTCGTGGTGGTTTCCCACTACGTCGGTCTGACAGTTGCTGATATGCAGGATCTGCGCGCGCGTGCACGCGATGCGGGTGGATCTGTACGTGTTGCCAAAAACAGGCTCGCCAAAATCGCCCTGAAGGGTGCTCCGTGTGAATCGATCACAGAGCTTCTGACGGGTATGACCGTTCTGACCTATTCCGAGGATCCCGTGGCAGCCGCCAAGGTAGCCGAGGGTTTTGCCAAAGATAACAAGAAGTTTGTAATTCTTGGCGGGGCAATGGGTGAGAACGCTCTGGACCGGGCCGGTGTTAAGGCCGTGTCGAACATGCCATCACGTGACGAGCTTATTGCTTCGATCGCTGGCTGTATCGGCGCACCTGCATCGAATATCGCCGGGGCCATTGGCGCACCTGCAAGCAACATCGCAAGCATCCTCTCGACCGTTGAAGAACGGGCAGAGGCTGCATAAGCGTTGGCACTGAATGATCGGCGTTGGGAACCATCCTGATGTTGGAACACAAAAACTGTAACGGAAAGAGCTGATAAAATGGCTGATCTGAAGAAAATGGCAGAAGAGATCGTTGGTCTCACCCTGCTGGAAGCACAAGAACTGAAAACCATCCTCAAAGACGAGTATGGCATCGAGCCCGCCGCTGGTGGTGCTGTGATGATGGCAGCTGGTGGTGACGCCGGTGGTGCCGCAGAAGAAGAAAAGACCGAATTCGACGTGATCCTGAAAAGCCCAGGCGCCTCGAAGATTGCTGTGATCAAAGAGGTTCGCGCCTTGACTGGTCTTGGTCTGAAAGAAGCCAAAGATCTGGTTGAATCCAACGGCAAGGTCAAAGAAGGCGTGTCGAAAGACGAAGCCGAAGAAGTAAAAGGCAAGCTGGAAGCAGCTGGCGCCGAAGTCGAAGTCGCGTAAATTACGCGGCGGATGGCGGGGTGAACCCCGCCCTACGGAATATTCGTAGGGTGGGTGAAAACCCACGTATCGCGAAAATTGGCTGAATCCGGGGAAACCTCCGGGTTCAGCCGAACCTGTCTTGGAAAGCGTCCCTGAAATGGGACCTTTTCCAAGGCGCGGTTCAAGGGATCGGGAGGCTACCATTCGGGACGGTGGCCATGAATTGATCCGAAAATTGCGCTGTCTCGTAGGGCCAAGGTGTCGTTGCCCGGCGGCATCCTTGACCGGTGAGAAATAAAATAAGGTGACATCTGATATGGCTCAAAGCTTTATTGGCCAAAAACGTCTTCGCAAGTACTATGGTAAAATTCGCGAAGTATTGGAAATGCCGAACCTGATCGAGGTTCAGAAATCTTCATATGATCTGTTCCTGAACTCTGGTGAGGCTGCTGAGCCGACCGAGGGCGAAGGCATCATGGGGGTATTCCAGTCGGTTTTCCCGATCAAGGATTTCAACGAAACCAGCGTGCTGGAATTTGTGAAATACGATCTGGAAAAGCCAAAGTACGACGTTGAGGAATGTCAGCAGCGCGACATGACCTATAGCGCACCTTTGAAAGTCACCCTTCGCCTGATCGTGTTTGATGAGGATGAAGATACCGGCGCAAAATCGGTTAAAGACATCAAGGAACAAGACGTATTCATGGGCGATATGCCCCTGATGACGCCAAACGGCACGTTTGTTGTTAACGGCACCGAGCGGGTGATCGTTTCGCAAATGCACCGGTCCCCTGGCGTGTTCTTTGATCACGACAAAGGTAAGACGCACAGCTCGGGTAAGCTGTTGTTCGCCTGCCGGATCATCCCTTATCGTGGTTCGTGGCTTGATTTTGAGTTTGACGCCAAGGACATCGTGTTCGCCCGGATCGACCGTCGCCGCAAACTGCCGGTGACGACGCTTTTGTATGCGCTGGGGCTGGACCAGGAAGGCATCATGGATGCCTATTATGAAACGGTTTCTTATAAGCTGAAGAAGAACAAAGGCTGGGTCACGCCGTTCTTCCCGGAACGCGTGCGTGGCACCCGTCCGACCTATGATCTGGTCGATGCCAAAACTGGCGAAGTGCTGTTTGAGGCGGGCAAGAAAGTCACACCGCGCGCGGTGAAAAAACTGATCGACGAAGGCAAGGTCAAGAACCTGCTGGTGCCGTTTGAGCATATTGTCGGCAAGTTTGCCGCCAAGGACATCATCAACGAAGAAACCGGTGCGATTTATGTCGAAGCCGGCGATGAGTTGACGCTTGAGTATGACAAGGAAGACACCCTGATTGGTGGCACGGCACAAGAGTTGATTGATGCCGGGATCACTGACATTCCGGTGCTTGATATCGACAACGTCAATGTCGGCCCTTACATGCGTAACACTATGGCGGCAGACAAGAACATGGGCCGCGATAGCGCGCTCATGGACATCTACCGCGTCATGCGCCCGGGCGAACCGCCCACCGTCGAGGCCGCGTCGAACCTGTTTGACACGTTGTTCTTTGACAGTGACCGTTATGACCTTTCCACCGTTGGCCGGGTTAAGATGAACATGCGTCTGGCGCTGGACGTCGAAGATACTCAGCGTACCTTGCGCCGCGAAGATATTGTCGCCTGCATCAAGGCGCTGGTAGAACTGCGCGACGGGCGTGGCAGCATTGACGACATCGACCACCTTGGTAACCGCCGGGTGCGTTCGGTAGGTGAGTTGATGGAAAACCAGTATCGCGTTGGTCTGCTGCGGATGGAGCGGGCGATCAAGGAGCGGATGTCTTCGGTTGAGATTGATACCGTGATGCCGCAAGATCTGATCAATGCCAAGCCGGCCGCTGCTGCGGTGCGGGAATTCTTTGGTTCCAGCCAGTTGTCGCAGTTCATGGACCAAACCAACCCCCTGTCGGAAGTGACGCACAAGCGCCGCTTGTCCGCGCTTGGGCCAGGTGGTCTTACCCGTGAACGTGCGGGCTTTGAGGTGCGCGACGTACACCCGACCCACTATGGTCGGATGTGTCCGATTGAAACGCCGGAAGGGCCAAACATTGGTCTGATCAACTCACTGGCGACATTTGCACGGGTCAACAAGTATGGCTTTATCGAAACGCCGTACCGCGTGGTCAAAGACAGCCATGTAACGGACGAAGTGCATTACATGTCCGCGACCGAGGAAATGCGCCACACCGTGGCGCAGGCCAACGCTCAGTTGGACGAAAAGGGCAACTTCAAAAACGATCTGGTATCGACGCGGAAATCAGGGGATTACACGCTTTCCCCGCGCGAGAACGTGGACCTGATCGACGTTAGCCCGAAACAGTTGGTTTCGGTTGCGGCTTCGCTGATTCCGTTCCTTGAAAACGACGACGCCAACCGCGCCCTGATGGGGTCGAACATGCAACGTCAGGCGGTTCCATTGCTGCGGGCCGAGGCACCGTTGGTCGGCACCGGTATCGAAGAAGTTGTGGCACGGGATTCCGGGGCGGCCTATATGGCCAAACGCGGCGGGATCATCGACCAGGTGGACGCACAGCGGATTGTTGTGCGGGCGACTGAGGATCTTGGCCTTGGCGACGCGGGCGTTGATATTTACCGCATGCGTAAATTCCAACGCTCGAACCAGAACACTTGTATCAACCAGCGGCCATTGGTCAAAGTTGGCGATAAAGTGCTCAAGGGTCAGGTGATCGCCGATGGTCCGTCTACGGATATGGGCGAACTGGCCCTGGGCAAAAACGTGGTTGTCGCGTTTATGCCGTGGAATGGCTATAACTACGAAGACTCGATCCTGATCTCCGAGCGGGTTGCGCGCGATGACGTCTTTACTTCGATCCATATCGAGGAATTCGAGGTTGCGGCACGCGATACCAAGCTGGGTCCAGAAGAGATTACCCGCGATATCCCCAACGTCGGAGAGGAAGCCCTGCGCAACCTCGACGAAGCGGGCATCGTTTATATTGGCGCGGACGTAGAGCCGGGCGATATTCTGGTGGGTAAGATCACGCCAAAAGGCGAAAGCCCGATGACGCCGGAAGAAAAACTGCTGCGGGCGATCTTTGGTGAAAAAGCCTCGGACGTGCGCGATACATCGTTGCGGGTCAAACCGGGTGATTTCGGCACGGTTGTCGAGGTCCGGGTGTTCAACCGCCACGGCGTTGAGAAAGACGAACGTGCGTTGCAGATTGAGCGGGAAGAGGTCGAAAGGCTGGCCCGTGACCGCGATGACGAGATGACCATTCTCGATCGCAACACCTATGCGCGTCTTAAAGATCTGATCATGGGCAAAACGGCTGTTAAAGGCCCGAAAGGCGTGCGGTCCGGTTCTGAGATCACCGAAGAACTGCTGGAAATGCTGGGCCGCGGTCAGTGGTGGCAGCTCGCACTTGGTGAAGAGGGTGACGCACAGATCGTTGAAGCCTTGAACGAGCAGTATGAGATCCAGAAGCGCGCTTTGGATGCACGGTTTGAGGATAAGGTCGAAAAAGTCCGGCGCGGGGATGATCTGCCGCCGGGTGTCATGAAGATGGTCAAGGTGTTTGTGGCCGT
>DAOUQK010000080.1 GCA_030625695.1 Paracoccaceae bacterium
GCGGCCAACCCATACAACGCCTCGATCTGCGCCGGGTCTGGAAATTCAACATTGCGCACCCGTGCCAAAGCGGTTTCGCGGGTCGACATCCATGCGTGCAACAACATGGGATGCGACACCAGAAACGGCGCCATCCCCAGACCGGTGGCATTGCCAACACCCAACTGGCGTTTCAACCCGCGTTCCAAACTCGCGCCACCCACATGTTCCAGCAGATCAAAGGTAAACCCCCGGATCAGCCAGACTGTCAGCATTTCCGCCATGAACGGACCGCCCAACCCGGGCCGCCCGGCAATACGCGCACGATCCGCGATGCCGAACTTACCGTTGCCATAAACCGCCGTGGTTCGCATGAGATAGCCGACATCGCGGATTTTATCCGCGTCTGGCTGACGCCCCGCGCGTAACGCCTCGGTCACATGGGCAAACAGGCGCACCGATTTGTTGGCGCGTGACAGGATCAGATCTCGCTCGGTGAACCGGCCCGCTTCCTGTTTTGGGGCGGCCTGACAAATACGGGTAATTTCAGCGGGCGCAGGGACACCATCATACAACACAAATCCCGCGTCCCAGGCCGTGGCGATCACCCGGTCGGTGCGCATGTCGTCGGCCAAGTGGTTCGAAACGGCGACAAGAGAATAGGTGTGGCCACCCAGATCCACCGAATAAACCGCGTGGCCATAGCCGTCTTTGTCCATCGACCAGACGGGTCGTGAAACCTGGGCTTTATCAGCGCTCAAACTCCGCAGCAGCACCTGCAGGAACGACAGGCGTGTCGGGAAAGATGCGCCCATGCGGGCCAGCCGCATCACCTGTTCAGGGGCGCGCAAAGGGAATTTTTGACCCGTCATACCTGTGGACCAAATGAGGACTCATAAAACCGCAGCCAATTTCCCCCCATGATACCGTCAGTGTCCGCCTCACTTAGCCCCACATCAATCAACCCGGCGCGGATATTGCCAAAGTCGCGATTATCGTGGAACCAGTCGGGCATTGGCGGAAACCCCGCGTTTGCCGCCGACCCTTCGCCGTAATCTGTGGCCTTGGACCACCGTCCATTACGCATCCAGGTCACAATACTATCGGGCTGATCCTGACACAGGTCCGTGCCGATCCCCAGATTCTGAACGCCATAACGCGTCGCCGCCTCACCAATCATGCTGCAAAAGCTGCCAAGGGTGCAGGCGCTGCCCCCGGCCAGATGATGCGGATAGACCGAAAATCCAAGCATCCCGCCAGCATCCGTCAGGGATTTCAACACAGCGTCAGATTTGTTGCGCAACGCGGCATGCCACCAATGCGGATTGGCGTGGGTGATGGCGATCGGGCGGGTCGAATGCTCGATCGCCTCAAGGGTGGACCGCTCGCCCGAATGGGACATGTCGATCACCATGCCCACCCGGTTCATTTCCGCGACGACCTGGCGGCCAAAGCGGGTCAGACCGGTGTCGTCATCTTCGTAGCAACCGGTCGCCAGAAGGGACTGGTTGTTATAGGTGAGCTGCATGAACCGGATGCCCATCTGATGGCATATCTCAACCAACCCGATATCGTCTTCAATCGGGCTTGGGTTTTGAAAACCAAAGAAGATCGCTGTGCGTCCGGTGGCCTGCGCATGGGTCACATCCGCTGCGTCCATGCCTTTGAAAATCAAATCAGGATGCGCTTCGAACCAACGGTTCCACTGTTCAAGGTTCAGCACCATTTCACGGAAACTTTCGTGATAGGCGATGGTGACATGTACTGCATCCACGCCACCCGCTCGCATCTGTTCAAAGATCGCAGGTGAAAAGCGGGCGTATTGCAGATTATCAATAAGGGGCGTCTTCATGCGGGTGATGTTGGCCGTAACCTTGGGGGCATGCAATGGAAATATGCAGCGAGCCTGCGTGATAAGCAATAAGGTCCGGCCGCAAGCACCCCTTGTTAATTCCACCCCTTCCCCCCATATTTGATCTGCATGGTTGCCGAAATCGGGACCTTGCGTGCGTCGCTTTTGCTATAAGGACGAAAATAGTGTCGAAACTTACCTTGGGTGCATACCCACATATGCTCGGGTTCGAGCAGTTGGAACGCCTTCTGGAACGTTCAGCCAAGTCGGGCAACGAAGGCTATCCCCCGTATAATATCGAACAAACCTCGGACAGTTCTTATCGGATTACTCTGGCCGTGGCCGGGTTTGGCGAGGATGACCTGGCGATCACCGTCGAGGATCGCCAATTGGTGATCCGGGGCCGTCAAAGCGACGACAGCGAGGGGCGCGTGTTCCTGCATCGCGGCATCGCGGCGCGTCAGTTTCAACGGATGTTCGTTTTGGCCGACGGGGTCGAAGTGGGCGAGGCGATCATGGAAAACGGGCTGTTGCACGTCGATCTGACCCGTGCAGCACCACAAACCATTGTGCAAACGATCAATATCAAAAAGGGGTAGGACCATGAACACACCATTTGAATTTGCCGAAGACATGTCGCGCATTGTTTATGTGAAACAGGTTGACGTCGCCGACTTGCCCGAGAAAATCAGGGCCGAAGCGGGCGACAAAGAACAGCTTTTTGCCGTACATGATGCGGACGGCCAACGTTTGGCGCTGGTGGCGGACCGGCGCATGGCCTTTATGCTGGCACGCGAGAACGATTATTCCCCGGTTGGGGTGCATTGAGCTGGTTTGATTTCGGCTGAACCTGTCCAATGGACAGGTTCCAAGATGCCGCAAACCCTGGCCTGCCGTGTAACGACAGCGGTGCGGATTTGCGCAGTTTGGTGAAAGATGGCGTAGGGCGGGGTTTTACCCCGCCGCACCTTGGGGCAAAGGCGGGGTAAAACCCCGCCCTACCATTTGTTAATCAGACGGTTTTTAAACGGCGATCAGGCCCATATTCTCAAGCTTCAACAGCACCTGATGGGCGCAGTTGTCCACATCTGTACCCACGGTTTCGACGCTTAATTCGGGGTTCTCTGGTACATCGTAAGGGTCTGAAATGCCGGTGAATTCCTTGATCTTGCCTTCGCGCGCCAGCTTATACAGCCCTTTGCGGTCACGCTTTTCGCATTCTTCGATCGACGTGGCCACATGTACCTCGACAAAGGCACCATAGCTTTCGATATCTTCGCGCACAAACCGCCGGGTGGTGGCATACGGTGCGATTGGCGCGCAAATGGCGATGCCGCCGTTCTTGGTGATCTCGGACGCGACATAACCGATCCGACGAATGTTCAGATCGCGGTGTTCCTTGGAAAACCCAAGTTCTGACGACAGGTTCTTACGCACCACATCGCCGTCAAGAAGGGTCACAGGACGCCCGCCCATTTCCATCAGTTTGACCATCAACGCATTGGCAATGGTTGACTTGCCCGACCCGGAAAATCCGGTGAAAAACACGGTAAAGCCTTGCTGGTGACGCGGTGGCTTGGTGCGGCGCAGTTCTTTGACCACTTCGGGGAACGAGAACCACTCGGGAATCTCAAGACCCTCAGACAGACGGCGGCGCAGTTCGGTGCCCGAGATGTTCAGGATGGTGACGTTGTCGCGATCCTCGATCTCGTCGTTGGGTTCATACTGCGCGCGTTCCTGCACATAGACCATATGTTTGAAATCAACCATTTCGCAGCCAATTTCGCCTTGGTTCGCGCGGTACAGATCCTGCGCGTCATAGGCGCCATAAAAATCTTCACCGGCCGAGTTTTTGCCGGGACCGGCGTGGTCGCGCCCAACGATAAAGTGGGTGCAGCCATGGTTGGCGCGGATCAGACCATGCCAGACTGCCTCGCGCGGGCCGGCCATGCGCATGGCCAGGTTCAGCAGGCTCATCGTGGTGGTGGCCGCCTGGTATTTGTCCAGTACCGCCTCGTAACACCGCACCCGGGTAAAGTGATCGACATCACCCGGTTTGGTCAGGCCAACGATGGGGTGAATCAGCAGGTTGGCTTGTGCTTCCTTGGCGGCGCGGAATGTCAGTTCCTGATGCGCACGGTGCAGCGGGTTGCGGGTTTGGAACGCCACAATACGACGCCAGCCCAACTTGCGGAAATAGGCGCGCAACTCGTTCGGGGTGTCGCGGCTGCCACGGAAATCATAGTGGACCGGTTGTTGCAGACCGGTGATTGGCCCGCCAAGGTAAATTTTGCCCGCCTGATTGTGCAGATAATTTACCGCCGGATGCGCGTCGTCATCGGCCCCAAATACCTTTTCCGCTTCCAGCGCCTTGTTCGGTTGCCAGTTGTCGGTGACGGTCATGGTGGCCAGAATTACGCCTTCCTGATCGCGCAGCGCGATGTCTTCGCCAACTTCAAGCGAGCCTGCAAAATCTTCGGAAACGTCCAGGGTGATTGGCATTGGCCACAGGGTGCCATCGGCCAGACGCATCTCTTTGACAACGCCGTCATAATCGGCCTCGCTCAGGAACCCTTTCAGTGGGTTGAAACCGCCGTTCATCAGTAGTTCCAGATCACAAATCTGGCGCGGGCTCAGGTCGTGGCTTTTCAGCTCGCCGGCGTCGACTTTCAGTTTTTGGGCAGAATCATAAGATACATAAAGTTCTGGGATCGGCACCAGATTGCTAAGCATTGTCATTTCAAATCTTTCGGTCGGTTTTGTTGGTGGGCTTTTGATAGGGGGCATATAAGTGTACGGGGCTAAAAAGCCCGGTCGCGCGGGGCATAACGCCCTTGCGTAAGGAATGTCTAGACCGTTTCGCCGGAATCGCCGATAATCGGCGGTTTCTGTGCGATAACGGCCGTAATGGTGGCAAAAGTCGTGTTTTGATCAGGTTTCGACCACCATCACGTCTGCGACCTCTTCCGCTTTTGGCACCAGTATTTTGAACAGGGTCGCGCCTGATTTGACCGCCAGCACGTTCAGCGGGCTGGTGACGCCGCGCAGTTCCGGGGTGATCAGGTCCAAGTGATTGGTGGCATGACCTGCGGCCAGCAACAGTGGTTCAGATATCAGCAGTTCGACCTTAAGGTCCTTGGTTTTGCTTTCCAGACGGCTGGCGGTGTTAACTGTATCGCCAATCAGGGTGCGCGGGGCGTTGCCGGCTGCGCCTATTTCGCCAATCACCACTTCGCCCAGATGAATGCCGATACCGATGGCAACCTTGTCGACGCCTTCGGCGGCCAACCCACGGTTAAAGGTGATCAGGGCCGAACTGATGTCGGCAGCGGCCTTCAGTGCGGCCTTGGCAGATTCGGCCTCGGTTTTGAATTCGAACACAGCCATCAACCCGTCACCAAGGTATTTATCAATACTGCCGCCGGCCCCGACGATCGACGGCACCACCGCGTCAAAGAACCGGTTCAACAAGAATACTACGTCATAGGGCAATTGCCCGGTGGTGCGGGCAGTAAATCCGCGCATGTCCATGAACAATACGGCAAGGCGTTCCTCGGACCCCTGACTGGCATGGGCACGCCCGCGTTTGCCATCGGGGCGGAACACCCGGAACACCGTTAGCGGGTCGGTTGGGTTGATCTGACAGGCCAGCCGCGCGTTGGGCGGGGCGTTGACTGCGGCCAGGCTGCGGGCCTCGGCCTCGCTTGGCGGGTGCAGCAAATCGGCGCCATCTTCGATCACCACACGGCAGGTGGTACAGCGGCCCCGCCCGCCGCACAGGGCGGTATGGGGGATGCCATGGGCGCGAGAAATTTCCAGCAGAGTCGGGCCTTTGGCCGAAGAAACCTCGGGGCCATTGACATACTTGATACGCACCGAATGGCGCTTGTTGGTCAGTTTGCGGCCCAGGTAATACAAGGCGCTGGCGATCAGAATGGCCCAGAATCCGTATAGAATGTTATCCGCCAAAGTGATCAAAGTATTGAACTCGGCCGGTCCGGGAAAGTTGAACCGTTCCAGTTCTGGCGCGCGGGTTTCATGTTCCACGAACAGTTCCAGCATCCGTTTGCCTTCGGTCAAAAATCCGGCCAAAGCAAACGCCGGGATCAGCACGGCAACACCAGTCATGACCACCGTCCAGCGTTTCCACCAATCGGTCACCCGCAGCCAGAAATGCAGCCCCATACAGCCATGCACCCAGACAATCAGCAACAGCGCCGACTGCCAGGCGCCGTCGGCGGTATTCCAAAGCAGCACCGAGATATAGCCGAAATCATCGTTCACCGCGAACATCTGATGCGCCACCCGGGTATGAACAATATGCTTGATCAGTAACAGCGGCACAGCCAGGCCAAGGGTAATCTGGGTCGCCTCCCAAATCGGCATTTTCAGGGTCTGTCGCGCCGCCAGCGAGGCGATTGCCAGACCGATATGGGACAGAAACGCGGCATAAAGGATGATTTCCCCGGGGGCAGAGCGGGTTACATATTGGCGGAAGGTCTGAAACGCCTCCATCCAGTCAGGCGAAATAAGGCCCAGCCCGAGATTGAAAAAGTGCATAAACGCAAACAGGAACAGGACCAGCCCGGAGCCAATTCTGATCCGGGTTGTCCAACTGCCTTGCCAAAGAATATTCACCGGCTCACCTGTCCAACTTGCGCCCATCTACAGACAAACAGTGCGGCCTCGGACCAGGCGCGTCAAGCATTCAACCGGTTTCGCCTTTTGGGTTGGCTCACGAAAACTTCAGGGCTGTGGTTGGGGTCAGGCCGCCACCGGTTAGGTGTCGCCCTGTTCGGCCAGAAATCGTTCCGCGTCCAGCGCCGCCATACAGCCCATGCCGGCACTTGTGACCGCCTGACGATATATATGATCGGTCAGGTCTCCGGCGGCAAAGACGCCCGGAACAGAGGTTTCGGTGCTGCCCGGGTTGACCTTTACATAACCACCCATATGGGTTTCCAACGTGTCTTTGACCAACTCGCTGGCAGGTGCGTGGCCGATGGCGATGAACACGCCCTTGCAGGGGATTTCAGTGATTTTGCCGGTTTTGACATGTTTGACCCGCACGCCTTCGACGCCCAAAGGGGACTCGGTGCCGACAACTTCTTCCAACTGATGAAACCACAGCGGTTCAATCTTGGGGTTCTTCATCAACCGGTTTTCCAGAATCTTTTCCGACCGCAATTCATCGCGCCGGTGGATCAGTGTCACCTTGGAGGCAAAGTTTGTCAGAAACAGCGCCTCTTCCACCGCCGTATTGCCGCCGCCGACCACGACAATCTCTTGGCCACGATAAAAGAACCCGTCGCAGGTGGCGCAGGCCGACACGCCAAACCCCTTGAACTTTTCTTCTGATGGCAACCCCAACCATTTGGCCCGCGCACCGGTCGCCAGAATGACTGCATCGGCGGTATAGGTGGTGCCGCTGTCGCCCTTGGCCGTGAATGGCCGTTTGGACAGGTCCAGATCGGTGATGATATCGCCAATGATTTCGCACTCCATCGCCTTGGCGTGCTCTTGCATCCGGATCATCAGATCGGGGCCCTGAACTTGCGCGTCTCCGGGCCAGTTCTCGACCTCGGTGGTGGTAGTCAACTGGCCGCCGGGCTCGATGCCCTGTACCAGAATGGGTGCCAGCATGGCGCGGCTGGCGTAAACGCCAGCGGTGTAACCTGCCGGGCCGGAGCCGATGATCAGAACTTTGGTGTGCCGTGTGTCGCCCATGATATTCCCCGGATGTTACTAAAGTCGGCAGCCTGCCTGACGGGGCTGCATATACCCCCGGTATTGATGGGCTTAAACCCCTGATCTGGGGGCGGCCAATGCCTGTCACTTATACTTGATGACACGATCGCGAAGATTATTGCGCGATTGTGAAATATTATTGCGCCCAAACCCGGCACTGTTATAAGAAACCAAAATTCGGGCCAGTTATTCAGGAAGAGATAAACCATGGTGTCGACGCGTTTGGATCCAATTGACCGCAAGATACTGTCAGAGCTTCAGGGCGACGGGCGGATGACCAATGTCGAACTGGCCAGACGGGTTGGCATTTCGGCGCCGCCTTGCCTGCGCCGGGTACGGTCTCTGGAAGAGGCGGGGTTGATCCATGGTTACCACGCTAGGGTCAACGCCCGCGAATTGGGCTTTGAGGTGCAGGTTTTTGCCATGGTCGGTCTGGACAGCCAGGCCGAAGCGGAGCTGAATGCTTTTGAAGACCGCTGCCGTCAATGGCCCCTGGTGCGCGAGTGTCATATGCTGAACGGCGAGGTTGATTTCATGCTGAAATGTGTGGCCCCGGACCTGAGCAGTTTCCAGAGCTTTCTGACCGGGCAGTTGCTGAATACGCCGAATGTGGCCAGTGTCAAAACCTCACTGGTGATCCGGCGCGCCAAGGACGAACCGGGTGTTCCGTTTGATGTTCTGGAAGAACGGTTGATGCGCAACGCCTGATCAATGGCGCAGAGGCCCCGGCATAAAGCCGGGGCTGCGTTGCGTCACGCACTCATCAAATCTGGTTGACCATCGCCCGCGCGCGGGAATGCCAGGGGGCCAAAATCGGTCAACTGGTCGATATGTGCGAACAGGTTAAGGTACAGCGACCGCATTGCATGGCTGATCAACCGTACAGCCTGGACACCGGGGTGATAGGTTTCAAACTCCAACCCGCCGATCCGAATGACCGCATGGCGTGGCAGGCAGATGTGGAACAGTTCAACCGCCGTCGGGGGGGCTGTTTCAATCACGTTCATGCCGTCAATGAATTCCTGCACCGGCGTCAACATCTGCGCACCGCCAACCAGCGCACGCAAATGGTTGGGCGTGTTCAACAGCCGCGCAGATGGCCCGGCCAGAACATAAGATATAGGGCGTTGCATGCCAAAACTATCGGCCATGATCCGGGTCAGTTTCAGGTTGCGCCCTGATGGTCCGGGACGGCCCGGCACCAGCGTGGTTGAGCCTTTCCACAGCACCTTTTCGGCGCTGTCGTCAGTTGTCATCACCCGGTCACCCGGTTGCAGGTCCTCGATTGCCATCGGGCCGGTATCTGTCTCAACCATTGAGCCCCGTGAAAATGCACAAAACGCATCTTCGAACAATGGCAGGGCCGGGGCCAAGTGGCGGGTATGCGCCACATTTCCATTGGCCAAAAGTGAGGCAATTTCATAGCGACGCAGCTGCGGGCGCTTTTGCAGCGTTCGCTGCGCGCGCCAGGCGGCCGGGTCTCTCATGGTCGGATCAGTCAGTACAGCATGCTGCGCTGCGCGCACCAAAGAATTAGGGATCGTCATTTTTCGGCCCTTTCAAAAGGGTCGCATCTGCGCCGGCCCCCACCAGCAACGACAAATGGACACAAGGTTCACATTTATCAGTATTATAAAGATAGTAGGCAAATACTGTTCGAATTGTCAAAATCTCATCCCCGTTTGACGCAGGATTGGCACCAATCCAGCCGCAGACATGGGGTTTGTTTCTAACCCCCGGCTAATTTGGCCTTAATTTGATTCTCCACGCATTTACTGGCGCGCGCCCAAGAAAAACCCGCCTTGGTAGTAGTCAAGGCGGGCCTTCCTGACCATCCGGGTTCTGGGCAGCTAACCGGAGGTGCACCTCATCCATAAAGCGGCAGACTTTGTGGATGGGCAATCTGAAGGTGTAGTGTGTCTGGCGGGCAGCGCCAGTTCAGGCAGCCAGTTAAGCAGCCTGTGCCGGACGGCGATTGGAAAAGGAAACGCGCCGACTGCCACGCGACCAGGGCATTTCCACCGAAGTTTCGTTGGCGGTTTTGAGGACGGATTTGATAAAACGGTTCTTGGTTCTCATTGGTTTGATCTCCTGCCTGAATTGTGTTTGCCCTGTTAAGTGCTGGGCGTGTGTCGTTCTTGAAGATCAGTTTCCCCGGTAAATGAGGCAGGCGTTTGTCGGTATCGGGGGGAATCAAAGAAGTTCTGTGTCATGGGCGAGATGGGAGAAGGCATTCCTCTGACATTCAAACAAGTTGAATTTTAACATGTGAAATCAACAGACTAAACATATAAACGTCAGGTATTTCTACGACTAAAGCAGTCGTTTTCGGGCAAATGTGGCACAATTGATCGGGTATTGAACACAATTGGTGCCAAATTGGACGGGTTTACAGACGGATGGTGGAAATTAGGCGGCCATAGTCGGCTTCGTCGGCGTGGGTGGTCCGGCGATAAGAGTAAAACCGGTCCGCATCTGAATAGGTGCAATGACGGGTCCATTCGCTTTGGCCGATGTCGGCGCGACGCAACCGGTTCAGGCTGAACCCTTGCAGATCAAATAACATCCGGTCGCCGGTGCCGTTAGCGAAAAACCGGGAATTATCGGGGTCATCCACCAGAAATTCATCCAGAAACTCAGGGCCAACTTCGTAAGCACGCTGGGAAATCGACGGACCGATAATGGCCGAGGTATCCGCGCGGTTGGCCCCAAGCGCCTCCATTGCTGTCAATGTCTCTTCCAGAATGCCACTCAGCGCGCCGCGCCAGCCGGCGTGGGCCGCACCAATAACGCCAGCTTTGGCGTCGTGAAACAGCACCGGCTGGCAATCAGCCGTCAGGATACCCAGGGCCAGACCGGGGGTGTTGGTGACCATGGCGTCGGCCTGGGGGCGGGTTTCCAGCGGGGCAACCACGGTGATAACTTTGGTCGAATGGATTTGGTGCAACGAGGTCAGGGCCTCTGGCGCCACCCCCATGGCCTCGGCGACACGGGTGCGGTTAATCTCGACCGCAGCACTTTGGTCGGTGGATCCGGGGCCGCAATTCAGCCCGTGGAATATCCCGGATGAGGCCCCGCCACGGCGGGTAAAGAACCCGTGGCGTGCCGGGGTCAGGTGGTCAGAGGTCAGAATTTCCAAGGTCATGGTCGGGGTATCATGGCGTAAGTCCGGGCAGAGGGGGGCCTTGATCCGGGTAAAGGCCCAGTACCTTGAACAGGATTCCCATTTCATCCTCTCCCGTCAAGCGCAGTTGCGCAGATGTGATAGCGGCCTGAACCTCGGGCGGCTGGCCGTTGGCCAATGCCTGCGCCCGGGGTGCCAGCCCCAGGCGGTCCAGAAAAATCCCCTGTGGTGTCAGACGGCTATGACCACAACCCGCCGCTTTGGCGGCCATTGCCAGCGCCTCAAAGTCCACATGCGCCGTCAGGTCCGCCTGTCCGGGCTCGCCCAGGATATCGGCGGGTTCATGTCCCTTTACCGCCTGAAGAGTGTCCCCCAGCGCACGCCAGTCGCCATAATCCACCAGTAACGCCGCACCGCCAAAGCCTGCGATTCGCGCGGCCAGTTCGGTGGTGATGCCTTGCGCAGGGGCGCAGGTTTCCACCAGGTCGCCGTCTTTGGTATCTTCCAGTCGATGCGAAAGGGTGGCGGGTTGCACGAGGGGACCAAGGCCAAAGCCCAAATCAGCGCCGTTCAGGCCCACATGCCGTTCCCGCCATCCCACCCCGTCACGGTGAAACTGACGGATCGGCAGCGCGTCAAAGAATTCATTGGCAATCAGGAACAGTGGCTGGTCGGGCAATTCAGCACAATTGTCCAGCCAACGCGGTGCATATGCTGACAGTCGATCGTTTTGCGCACGACGCAGAACCGGTGAGACTTCGATCAGGGTCAGTTGGGCGGCGTCATGAAAACCGGGCACAGCTTTTGTCGCCCGCATGACATCCGCCATCAAGGT
>DAOUQK010000184.1 GCA_030625695.1 Paracoccaceae bacterium
GGTTTCAACCCGGCATCTACCGCCGACCCGGCAACTTTCGGCAAATCACCAGCCGCAAGACGCGCCAGAAACGCCTCATGCACGATTTCGGCGCGGTCCATGTCTCAATCCTTTAGAAAAACGCCTGAAGCCCGGTTTGCGCACGCCCCAGAATAAGTGCATGCACATCATGGGTGCCTTCATAGGTGTTCACCGTTTCAAGGTTCATCATGTGCCGGATCACGTGGAATTCCAATGAGATACCGTTGCCCCCATGCATGTCCCGCGCCATCCGGGCAATATCCAGCGCCTTACCGCAATTGTTACGCTTGACGATCGAAATCATCTCAGGCGCTGCGTTTGCATCGTCCATCAGCCGCCCAACCCGCAGGCTTGCCTGCAAGCCCAACGCAATCTCGGTCTGCATATCCGCCAGTTTGCGTTGAAACAACTGGGTCTGCGCCAATGGCCGGTTGAACTGATGTCGGTCCAGTCCATACTGGCGTGCTGCATGCCAACATGCCTCAGCCGCCCCCATGGCACCCCAGCTGATGCCAAAACGCGCCCGGTTCAAACAGCCGAACGGGCCTTTAAGGCCCTGAACATGCGGTAACAATGCTTCATCCGCCACTTCAACCCCGTCCATCACGATCTCGCCGGTGATCGACGTGCGTAATGACATCTTGTTTTCGATCTTCGGCGTGCTCAGCCCGGTCATGCCTTTTTCTAAAACGAACCCCCGGATTTTGCCGCCGTGTTCCTCTGATTTGGCCCAGACCACAAACACATCGGCAATCGGGGCATTGGAAATCCACATCTTGGTGCCGGTCAATTTGTAACCAGTCGCCGTCTTCACCGCGCGCGTTTTCATCGAGCCGGGATCACTGCCGGCATCCGGTTCGGTCAAACCGAAACAGCCAATCAACTCGCCACTCGCCAGACCCGGTAAATACTTCTTACGCTGTTCCTCAGAGCCATAGGCGTAAATCGGATACATCACGAGCGAGCTTTGCACCGACATCATCGAACGATAGCCCGAATCCACCCGCTCCACTTCGCGCGCCACCAGCCCATAACTGACATAGCCAGCGCCCAATCCGCCATATTCCTCGGGCACGGTGATGCCCAACAGCCCCATATCACCCATCTCACGAAAGATCGACGCATCCGCCTCTTCGTCGGCATAGGCCTGCGTCACCCGAGGCAACAACTTCTCCTCAGAATACGCCCGCGCCGAGGCCGCGATCATCCGCTCGTCTTCCTCAAGCTGATCATCAAACCGCAAAGGATCAGCCCAGTCAAACCGCCCTAAATCGGGCGCGTCTTTGGCTTTTAGGCTCGGGGTTTCGGCATCTTTCATCGCATGTCTCCTGACATTTTCTCACATCCAAAATGCTGCACCCGCAAAACAACAGAACCCCAACAATAAATCAAGACCCTGCTCATCTTTGGTCCTTAAATATCCCTGTCCCATTGCCCGGCAATGGTTTTCTTGCAAACCATGAGAGGGGAGGCTCCCCCGGAATGACCCTGATAATTTCGGTGCAATCAAAGCGCCGCCGACACAGCCTCACTGAAAACCTGCATCAACACCTCCGGCTCTTCCAATCCGACCGACACCCGGAAAAATCCTTCGCTCAACCCCAATTGTGCCCGCTCTTCAACACTCAAGGCCCGATGCGACGAAGTCGCGGGATGCGACAAGGTCGTGCCCACATCCCCCAAAGTTGGCGCAAAACAAAGCCCATCTGCCGCGCGGGTAAAAGCGTTCGCCGACGCCCGCCCGCCTTCCAACTCAAAACTCACCATATTGCCGCCCTGCCCGGCCAGCAGACCTTGCGCGCGGGCGTGGTCAGGATGATCGCTGCGCATCGGGTATATCACCCGTTTAACTCCGCTCAACCCGGCCAGATGATCCGCCAACACCGCGGCCGTTGCCTGTGCGCGGTCATAGCGAAGCTCAAAACTCAGCATTCCGCGTTCGGCCAGCCAGCAGTCAAACGGGCTGGGGGTGAGGCCACAGGTCACGGCAAATACCCGCAACCGCGCCGCCAGATCCGGGTCGCGTGCAGCGACATAACCCAGCATCACATCAGAATGCCCAGCCAGCAGCTTGGTCAGCGAATGGACGACAATATCGGCGCCGTGGTCAAACGGGCGAAATCCACGCGGGGTGGTGAATGTATTGTCCACTACCAGCAAAATTCCCTGCTCACGGCAAAGCTCGGCCAACCCGTCAATATCCGACACCCGCAGGCTCGGATTGGACACCACTTCAACCAATATCATCCGTGTCTCGGGCCGCAATGCCGCCCGCACCTCCGCCACATCGCAAGGGTCGGCCAAAGTGGTCGCAATCCCCAAACGCGGCAGGTCTTCGCCCATCAGACGCATCGAACGGCCATAAAGCTGATTGCCACCAATCACATGATCGCCGGTCTTCAACAGCCCCATCAGAACCGCCGATACCGCCGCCATACCGGACCCGGTGACTACGCCTCCGCTAACGCCTTCCATAGCGTCCAGACGGGCCGCCACCACATCCGCATTGGGGTGACCTTCGCGGGCATATGTATACCCCTGAAGCCGCCCTTCATACTGATCATCCAGCGCATCCGGCGTGTCACTGGCATACGCCACTGAGGGCGACAAAGGTGTGACCAGTGGCCGACTGGCACTTTCAGGCAGGGGAACAGGCCGCACCAACGATCCTTTGGAGTTACGCATCAGCCGACCACCTTCAATCCATCGCGAAACCGGCGCATATTCTGTTGGTAATGCAGCGCGCTGGCCTCCAGCATTTGCTTCGCCCGATCATCAAGTGTGCGCACAACCTTACCCGGCGCGCCCATCACCAGTGATCCGTCCGGGATCACCTTACCTTCGGTAATCAACGCCCCTGCCCCGATCAGGCAGTTGCGGCCAATCCTTGCCCCGTTCAGCACGGTCGCCCCCATACCGATCAGTGAGCATTCGCCAATCGTACAGCCATGCAACATCGCCTTGTGGCCAATCGTGCAGTTACGCCCGATCTGCAAAGGAAACCCCTCGTCAACATGCATCACACAGTTTTCCTGCACATTGCTGTCGGCTCCCACACGGATTTCTTCATGATCCGCTCGGATCGTACTGCCAAACCAGACCGACGCGCCCGCCTCTAACACCACCTGACCAATCAGATTGGCATCCGGTGCCACCCAGATATCGTCGTCCAGAACCGGCACCACCCCATCAAGCGCATAAAGTGTCATGATTGCTCTCCAAATTCCGCCTGCAAATCGCGCACGTGTTGGGTCAGGCGCGGTTGCTGAATGCGCCGCAGGCGCGTGGCTGAAATAATACTTTTCAATTGCGCCTCGGTTGCATCCAGATCATCGTTGATCAGCACAAAATCATAGCCTCCCCAGTGGCTTATCTCATCCCAGCTTTTCAACATCCGTCTTGAGATCACATCCTCATCATCCTGTCCCCGCCCCTCAAGACGACGCCGCAACTCTGGGATCGACGGTGGTAACAGAAAGATCGACAGGGTGTTCTGCCCCAAGGCCGAATTACGGATCTGCTGTGCACCTTGCCAGTCGATATCAAACAAAACGTCCTGCCCGGCCTCTATCGCGGTTTCAACCGGTGGGCGTGGACTGCCATAGAAATTGCCAAAAACGTGGGCGTGTTCCAGCATGCCATCGTCGCTGACCTGATCTTTGAACGCAGCTTCGCTGATAAAGTGATAATCCTGACCGTCCACTTCACCGGGGCGCGGCCCCCGCGTGGTGGCCGACACCGAAAACACAATCGACGCGTCCCAGTCGCGCAATCGACGCGCCAAAGTCGATTTGCCCGCCCCAGAAGGCGAGGAAAGTATAATCAAAAGTCCCCGACGGGAGTCTACGGAATTTGGCATAACAGCCCCCTTATTCAACGTTTTGAACTTGCTCACGCATCTGGTCAATCACCGCTTTGAGTTCCAGCCCCACCGCCGTCAGATCAACCGATTGCGCCTTGGAGCACAAGGTATTGGCCTCGCGGTTGAACTCTTGCATCAGGAAATCGAGCTTGCGGCCAACCGTTCCGCCCTTACCCAGCAAATCCCGCGTCGCCACCACATGTGCGCCCAACCGGTCAATTTCTTCGGTCACATCCGACTTGACCGCAATCATCGCCAGTTCCTGCGCCACCCGGCCCGGGTCAACCCCGCCGGCCGCGTCAACGTTGTCCAGCACCTTGGCCAGATTGGCCCGCAACGCGTCAGCAACCGCACCTTTGCGCGCCTCTGCAAGATCGGCGGCCTGCGCCGTCAGGGCCACAATCCGGCTCAACTGTTCATCCATCACTGTAAACAAGGCAGCACCTTCACTGGCCCGCATCTCGGCAAACCCGGCCACCAGCCCGGCAAACTCGGCCTTGATCCGGGTTATCAGCGGTGTGGTATCTTCTTCGGCGGCGCTGGCATCAAACATGCCCCGCAATGGCAACAGATCGCTGGCCTTCGACGGTGCCAATGTCATGCCGCGCGCCATCGCCTCTTCTTCGACCGCCGCCAGAGCCTCCAACATCATCCCCATGGTGGCGGTGTTGATTTTGGCCCCGCCAGTGTCTTCGCCTTTTGCTACCCGTAATGTCAGAGTGACGTTGCCGCGCGCCACCGACTTGGCCAGTTGTTTACGCAAATCCGCTTCCAACCCGTCCAGCCAATCTGGTACGCGCAGGCGCATATCCAGCCCTTTGCCGTTAACGCCGCGCAGTTCCCAGTTCCAGCGCCAGGGGGCAAGCTCGCCTTTGGCCGAGGCAAAACCGGTCATGGAATTGATCATTTTGTACATTTCTTTTGCAAGGGTTTGTCGGTTTTGTACCTAATGCCATCCCATCCCCGGGGGCAAGGCCCTGCCATGCCGAACGACCGGTTCCGGAGGCATGATTAACCAATCCCTAAGGAAATACTCCAATTTTAGTTGAGATTGTGCGATATTAATACTTGGGTAAGCATTCTGAAGCTAATCTTAACACCACCACGTCTTCATCGGTGATTGTTCGGGTTTGAGTTGGGATGATACGGGCAAACTGTCTAAGAAAGACGAAGATATGCGCAAGTTTTTTGACCGGTTGGATTCTGGAAACGACACAAGAAAGGTTATCACGATGGATCGGTTCCGCAGTGGCAAAACCGTATCGCCCATCCATCAGGCCGAAGCCTATTGGAGCGCGTTGCGCACAGATGCTGAGGTGCCCAAACGCGCGCAGATTGATCCCCGCGGGCTTGAGAACATCCTGGAATATGCCTTTATCGTCGAACGCATTGCGCCGGGGGTTGCAAGGTTCCGGCTGGCGGGTCGTCATCTGCGCGATCTGGCGGGAATGGAGGTGCGCGGCATGCCGCTGACCTGTTTTTTCACGCCTGCGGGCCGCACCCGCATATCGGTGGTGCTGGAACATATGTTTGATGCGCCATCGGTGGCGGAACTGACCCTGACCAGTGAACGCAAGTCCGGTGCAAACGCTGAGGCGCGAATGATCCTGCTGCCGCTGCGCAACGATTTGGGCACGGTCAACCGCGCACTTGGGGTTTTGATTGCCGATGGTCCAATGGCGGCCACGCCCACCCGGTTTGACATTGACCGCACCAGCCTGCGCGCAGTCAATGGCCCGCAAGAGGTGTTGGAGGAAGACCAAATGCGTAATCCGTTGGGTAAGAAAATGACTGATCCAACAGTATTTAGCGACACCAACGCCGGACCAATTGACGGATTTGCAGAGGCACAGGCTGGCTTCGTCGGTAAGGTGCCCTACTTGCGGGTCGTGAAATAAGGCTTAGCTAAACGCCAGAATGCCTTGGTCTGAGTGCAGTCAGACCAATTTCGGGTCTGTCAGAAAATCAGGTGAAACATGCCACGTATCGTGATTATTCTATTGGCTGTAATTATGGTTGCCGGTGGCGGAATTGCCATCGGGCCGGCATACGCTGCGTCTGACGGTGCGGGATACAGAGCAACGGGTAACGCAAGCAGTGGTCAAGTTCTCGGTGAAATAGCCGTTTGTTCAAGGGACGGCAAATCCCGCACGTTGCGCCGGTCGCCGGGGTAAACGTGGGTTTCACCCACCCTACATTTCCGTCCGAGAGGTTATTTTCTGTATTTCGGAGGTTTGGGCAATCTTGACGGCTAAGGAATGGTGACCGCCTTTTCGAGGCGGTGCTTGCCCAATCGGGCAAGGGGCGCTAGGTCGGGGAGAACACCAAAGGACAGGCACATGGCCAAAAACACATCCGGACGCGGGCAACGAGACCTTAAGGTCAAGGTCAAAAGCGCGCGTGGGCGCAAGCTCAGCTCAACCCGTTGGTTGCAGCGGCAGTTGAATGATCCATACGTCAAACGCGCACGCACCGAGGGCTTTCGCGGGCGCGCGGCGTTCAAAATCATGGAAGTGGATGACAAATACCGCTTTTTGGTGCCGGGCGCGCGGGTGGTTGATCTGGGGTGCGCGCCGGGGGGATGGTTGCAGGTGGCCGTGCCGCGGATCAATGCGCTGGGTGAAAAGCAAGGCAAAGCGTTGGGGCGGCTTATCGGTATTGATTTTCAAGAGGTTGAACCGGTGCCCGGGGCAGAAGTTCATTTGCTGGATTTCATGGAGGACGGGGCGGACGATAAGGTCAAGGCCTGGCTGAACGGGCCTGCGGATGTGGTGATGTCAGACATGGCGGCGTCATCGTCAGGGCACAAGCAGACCGACCATTTGCGGATCATGGCCTTGTGCGAAACTGCCGCCTATTTCGCCTTTGATACGCTGGAACAGGGCGGGACTTTTGTGGCCAAGGTTCTGGCCGGCGGGGCCGAGGGTGATTTGCAAAAGCTGTTGAAGCAGAAATTCACCAAGGTGGCGAATTACAAACCACCGGCATCGCGGTCGGACAGTTCCGAGAAATTTGTCGTGGCGACTGGATTTCGCGGGTAAACCCGCTGGGGTGGCTTTCGCGGTTAGCGCCAGCTGGCCAGTGCCATTGACTGGACATGTATAGCTTCGACCATATCCAGTTCCTGGCGGGCGAAATTGCGGGCGTGCAGCCGTGCTGCGGTTTGTTCGGATTGGGTTTTCTGGTGCAACAATGTGAAAAGCCGCGAATGACGGATACGGCTGGTTTCGGGGGGCATGACATGGCTCCGGCAGATGGGATTGCCGACAAGGTGCCCGATTTGCGCGACGCGGGTGTGACAGGTTCAAGGCAATTTCATGGCCAGAGATAGCGTTATCAGATGTGGCTAAAGATGCCCTTTGCGTCGGGCAATCAGCGCGCCGTTGAATTCGGCCCCCTGTATCAGGATCGCAGCCAACAGATACCAAAATATCAGTGCCGCCATGATTACCATAGCTGGAGAACCGGACAAGATAGACGGTAAACCCCTGAGCCGCCGCCGCCCACAACA
>DAOUQK010000375.1 GCA_030625695.1 Paracoccaceae bacterium
GCCAGCGCAGGTCGTGACGCCAAAGCCGAATACAACGCCGCCCATATTCCCGGCGCGCGGTTCTTTGACATTGACGATATTTCTGACCACCGTTCGGAATTGCCGCATATGGTGCCGCCGGTGGAAAAATTCATGTCGCGCCTGCGCGCCATGGGCGTGGGCGATGGTCATCAGGTGGTGGTCTATGACGGCTCTGGCCTGATGTCTGCCGCAAGGGTCTGGTGGCTGTTTCGGCTGATGGGTCAAAACAATGTGGCCGTGCTGGACGGTGGCATGCCCAAATGGCAGGCCGAAGGGCGCGACACCGAAGATATGGCCCCCATGGTGCGCGACCGGCACATGACGGTGCGTCTGCAAAACCATCTGGTCCGCGACGTGACGCAAGTGTCCGCCGCCGCCAAGCTGGGCGATCACGAGATTGTCGATGCCCGTTCTCCGGGTCGCTTTGCCGGGACTGAACCCGAACCGCGCGAGGGCCTGCGTGCTGGTCACATTCCGGGATCGCGCAATGTCTATTACAAAGACCTGTTGAACGACGATGCCACGATGAAAGACCCCGGTGCCACCCGCGCCGTGTTCGAAGCCGTCGGCGTCGACCTTGCCAAACCGATCATCACTACCTGCGGCTCTGGCGTCACGGCCGCAATTCTTGTCCTCGCTCTCGAACGCATGGGCAAGACGGATTATGCCGTCTACGATGGGTCATGGTCCGAATGGGGCGCCTTTGCCACCTTACCCGTTGCCACCGGAGACAGTTGATATGTTTGAACACCTTACCCCCCAGCCCGCCGATAAAATCCTCGCTCTGATGAGCGCCTTTCGCGAAGACCCGCGCAGTGACAAGATTGACCTTGGTGTCGGTGTCTACAAAGACGCGACCGGTCTGACCCCGATAATGCGGGCGATCAAAACTGCCGAGCATCGTCTTTGGGAAGAACAGACCAGCAAGGCCTATGTCGGTCTGGTGGGTGATCCGGCATATGGCGACGCGATGATCAAACTGATCCTCGCTGATGCGGTGGCGCGTGAAAACATTGGTGCTGCCGCCACCCCCGGTGGCACCGGTGCGGTGCGTCAGGCGTTTGAGTTGATCCAGATGGCCAACCCCAAGGCGCGGGTGTTTGTGTCCAACCCGACCTGGCCGAACCATACGTCCATTCTGGGGTATCTTGGCATTGAAACAGCCACTTACCGCTATTTCGACAATGAAACCCGGGGTGTTGATTTTGATGGCATGATTGCTGACCTGAAAACCGCACGTAAGGGCGACGTGATCCTGCTGCATGGCTGCTGTCACAACCCGACCGGGGCCAACCTGAACCTGGTGGAATGGCAGGCGGTGATCGACGTTCTGAATGCAACCGGCGCGATCCCGATGATTGATATTGCCTATCAGGGCTTTGGCGACGGGCTGGAACAGGACGCAGCGGCCACCCGGCTGGTGGCGGCAAATGTGCCCGAATGCCTGATCGCGGCCAGTTGTTCCAAGAACTTTGGCATCTACCGCGAACGCACCGGCCTGTTGATGGCAGTGTCTCAGGATGCGGGCCAGCGGGCGCTGAACCAGTCCACGCTGGCCTATCTCAACCGGCAAAACTATTCCTTCCCACCGGATCACGGCGCGCGTCTGGTGACAATGATCCTGAACGACGACGCCTTGCGTGCCGATTGGGCCTCGGAACTGGAAGCCGTGCGCCTGTCGATGCTCGACCTGCGCCAGTCACTGGCCACGGAACTGCAACGCCTCACCGGCTCAGACCGCTTTGCGTTCCTTGCCCAGCATCGTGGCATGTTCTCGCGTCTTGGTACCACGCCGGAACTGGTCGAACGTCTTAGGGCCGAACATGGTATCTATATGATCGGCGACAGCCGCATGAACATCGCCGGGCTGAACGCAAAAACCATTCCGATACTGGCGCAGGCGATTGTGGATGTAGGTATCTGACCTCAACAATCGCTGACGGGGTATTGCGATGAAAGCCCATTCAGGGCTTGAAGAGCAACCCATTGAAACAAAAATGCCGCCCGAGCAATGAGCCCGGACGGCAAGTCGATTGTTTGGCCCCTATTTACAGGTGATAGGCCGATTCACCATGGCTGGTCAGGTCAAGACCCTGACGTTCGGTGTCTTCGTCCACCCGCAGCCCGATGAGCATATCCACCAGTTTGAACAGTACAAACGACCCAACAGCGCACCATGCAACGGTGATGCCAACCGCCTGGATCTGTATCCAGGTCTGACCGGCGATTGAAAAGTCGTCACCGCCGGTTCCCCCCAGCATGGGTGCCGTAAAGATGCCCGTGCCGATGGCGCCAACAATGCCGCCGATGCCGTGGATGCCGAACACGTCAAGACTGTCGTCATACTCCAACTTGTTCTTCACCGTGGTGACAAAGAAGTAGCAGATAACTGCGGCGATTGCGCCCAGAGCAATTGCCCCAACCGGACCAACCGAACCCGCCGCCGGGGTGATTGCCACAAGGCCCGTCACCATGCCCGATGCTGCACCCAGCATCGACGCCTTGCCGCGCAACACGGTTTCAACCAAGCTCCAGGCCAGTATTGCGCCGGCGGTGGCAGTGAAGGTGTTGATCATCGCCAGACCAGCGCCACCATTGGCCTCAAGGTTGGACCCGGCATTAAAGCCGAACCAGCCAACCCACAGCAATGCGGCCCCGACAAGCGTCAAAGTCATCGAATGCGGCGCCATCATGTCCTTGCCAAAGCCTATGCGCTTGCCAACCACAATCGCGCCGATCAAGGCTGCAACGCCTGCGTTGATGTGCACCACCGTGCCACCAGCAAAATCAAGCGCGCCCATGTTGAAAATCAGACCTGCGCCGTCCCAGACCATGTGGGCGATTGGGAAATAGACCACCGTGACCCAAAGGGCGACAAACAACAGCACGGCCGAAAATTTGATCCGTTCGGCAAAGGCCCCGACAATCAGCGCTGGCGTAATGGCGGCAAACGTCATCTGAAACGAGATGAACACAAACTCCGGGAT
>DAOUQK010000382.1 GCA_030625695.1 Paracoccaceae bacterium
GCCGCCTGGCCGACGAAGATATTGGTCGCTATTCCGACCGTTGCGCAGCACTACTTTCACCAGAGGATGCCGCATGGTTAAATTGGGGTGACCAACGCAAGCCTTAACACTGCTTTAGGCTCAATTCCGCCAGCCTGGCACGCCTTTCCGCCCATAAACCAACTTCATCCGGAATTCGCCGCCTTCAACTCCAACCGTCGCGCATGCAGGATTGGTTCGGTATAGCCCGAAGGTTGTTCGCGGCCCTTAAGCACCAGATCACAGGCCGCCAGAAAGGCGATGCCGTCAAAACCGGGGGCCATAGGGTTATAAGTCGGATCATCGGCGTTTTGACCATCAACGATCAAAGCCATCTTACGCATCGCCTGCATCACCGTATCCCGGTCAACCACATCGTGGTGCAACCAGTTGGCGATATGCTGCGCCGAGATGCGACAGGTGGCGCGATCTTCCATTAAGCCTACATTGTTGATGTCGGGCACCTTCGAGCAACCAACCCCCTGATCAATCCAGCGCACCACATAGCCAAGGATGCCCTGGGCGTTATTCTCGACCTCGCGGCGGACCTGGCGCTGATCCCATTTGCGATAGGCCGCGAGCGGGATGTCCAGCACCGTATCCACATAGGCACGCCGCCCGCCAGCCGCGAGGCGCGCCTGAACCGCAAACACATCGACCTTATGATAGTGCAGCGCGTGCAAGGTGGCCGCCGTGGGGCTGGGCACCCAGGCGCAATTGGCACCGGATTTGGGGTGGTCGATCTTTTGTTCCAGCATATCGGCCATCAGGTCGGGCATGGCCCACATGCCCTTGCCGATTTGGGCCTTGCCCGACAACCCGCATTCAAGACCGATATCGACGTTCTGGTTTTCATACGCGCCGATCCAGGCTTTGCGCTTGATGAAATCCTTGCGCGAAAACGGCCCGGCCTCCATCGAGGTGTGTATCTCATCCCCGGTACGATCGAGAAACCCGGTATTGATGAATGCGACCCGTGATTTGGCGGCACGGATACATTCCTTAAGGTTTACCGTGGTGCGACGTTCTTCATCCATGATGCCAATTTTCACAGTGTTGCGCGGCAGGCCAAGGATGTCTTCGACCATGTCGAAGGTTTGCACGGCAAACGCCACCTCCTGTGGCCCGTGCATCTTAGGTTTGACTACATAGACCGATCCATGTTGCGAATTGCCACCGATCCGGGCCAGATCATGTTTGGCGATCATCACAGTGATCAACGCATCCATCAGCCCCTCGGGCACTTCATTGCCGCCCGGGTCCAGAATGGCCGGATTGGTCATCAGATGGCCCACATTGCGGATCCACATCAGGGCGCGGGTGCGGACAGAGACCTCGCCGCCGTTAGGGCCAATAAAGACGCGGTCCTCGGCCAAACGACGGGTGACCTTGCGCCCGCCCTTGTCCAGCCGCGCCTCAAGATCGCCGCGCATCAGGCCAAGCCAGTTGGCATAGGCCCCGACCTTGTCGTGCGCATCAACACACGCTACCGAATCCTCGCAGTCCATGATCGCCGACATCGCGGCCTCAAGACGGACATCCGCAAGGCCAGCCCGGTCATGGCAGCCGATTGGGTGGGTGCGATCGAACACCAGTTCCACATGCAGGCCATGGTTGACCAAAAGCACCGAAGAGGGCGCACGCGGGTCCCCCAGATAGCCGACAAACTTTTCCGGCGATACCAGCGGCGAACCATCTATCAACAATGCTCCGTCCTTGACGTGATACCGGCGCACGTCCCCGTGGCTGGCCCCCTGCACCGCGAAAGCCCGATCCAGAAATACCCGTGCCCGTGCCACAACCCGCGCGCCGTGCCCCTTGTCATAGCCGCCTTTTGGCGGAGTTGAGCCCATGGCATCAGTGCCGTAAAACGCATCATAAAGACTGCCCCAGCGGGCATTGGCAGCGTTCAAAGCGTACCGCGCATTGGTGATCGGCACCACCAGTTGGGGGCCGGGCACAGATGATATCTCAGGGTCAACCCCTTGGGTTTCAATGGTGAATTCATCGCCTTCAGGCAGCAGATAACCGATCTCTTCCAGAAACAGGATATAGGCCTCGTGGTCGTGCGGCTTACCGCGACGGGATATGTGCCAGGCGTCAATCTGACCCTGCAACTCTTCGCGCCGTGCCAAAAGCTGACGGTTTACCGGCGCAAGTTCGGCCATCATTCTCGCTAACCCGGCCCAGAATACCACTGGCTCAACATCCGTACCCGGTAGGGCTTGGCGTTCAATGAACTCAACCAGTTCACTCGCCACCTGCAACCCGCTTTTCATCTGCCTGTCTGTCATTCTATTTGTCCCGGACTCAATTGTGCGCAATCGTATACCGCCTTCCTAAATCGAATTCCATTTCCCCGCAACGTGCCATCCTCTCAGGCTGCGAGGACAGCCCCCTTCGGGCTGGACGAGCGACCAGTTTGGTATTTCCCATCTTCCACCCCGTACAAATGCACATTATCGTCCGGACAACCCAAAATCCTTACGAGGTCCTGACATGCGCGATGCCACCCCTGAAACGATCTATCTGCAAGATTACACCCCCTTCGGCTTTATCATCGACAAGGTCGAGTTGACCTTCGACCTTGCCCCCTCTGCCACAAGGGTCACCAGTCGCATCATCTTTCGCCCCAACCCCGATGCACAAGACCACATATTCTTTCTGCATGGTGAAAACCTGAAGCTAATCAGCGCCCGGATTGACGGCACAACAGTCACGCCCGATATCACCGAAAATGGCCTGACCTGCGCCGTTCCTAACGCACCCTTCATCTGGGAATCCGTGGTCGAGATTGATCCGCAAGGCAATACCGCCCTGGAAGGGCTGTATATGTCGAACGGCATGTATTGCACCCAATGCGAGGCCGAAGGCTTTCGCAAGATCACCTATTACCCGGACCGCCCCGATGTCATGTCGGTGT
>DAOUQK010000272.1 GCA_030625695.1 Paracoccaceae bacterium
CAGACGGGTTTTGACCTGGGCGGGCATTCCGCGCTAGACCAACGGAATGGATCCACTTGCCCCTCTTATCACTGCACTACATTCTCAGGGACGCCTACGGGTCTGGTCCATGGTGATCACCGTTTTCGGTGATCTGGTACAGCACCGGGGCGGGCAGGTTTCGACCGCCAAATTAGGCGAGGTTCTGGGGCGCGTCGGGGTTGAACAAGGGGCGTTGCGCACCGCGTTGTCCCGACTGGCGCGGGATGGCTGGGTGCAGGCCGAGCGTATTGGGCGCACCAGCCACTATCGTCTGAGCCAGCAAGGATTGGCGCGGTTTGCCCCTGCGACCGCACAGATCTATGCGCCTGCAAAGGTGGCACCGGTGATGCGCTGGGCAATGGTGCTGAAACTGGGGGCAACAGGGCGGCAAGAGGTGACGGTTTGCCCGTTGCAAGACGTGGTGGACCAAGCGGATTGTCTGGTATCGGGTGACCTGCGCACGGTTTCAGCGGCGTATCGCGCTATGTTGCTGGAGGATGATCACCGCACCGCACTGACGGCGCTGGCGGCGGACATAACCGCCCTTGCCGGGGTGGAAATAGCTGAACCGCTGGAGGCGGCAGCGGCGCGGGTATTGTTGATCCACAGATGGCGGCGGATTGTATTGCGGTTTCCCGAAATACCGTGGGAACTGATGCCATCGGACGCGCCTTTGGCCAATCCACGCCATTCCGTTGCCCAGGCGTATTGGCGATTGTCAGAGACTGGTGAGGCTTGGATGGGCCGGGACACCACGGCCTCAGTCGCAAGCCATCAGGCAAATGGCCGCTTCAAGCCGGTTTAGACCAGTTTGGGCCGGTGCAAAAGGGTTGCGTTAGGTCGCGATTGGCGCAAGGTTGTTACTATGGTGATCCAGACGACCAACCCACTCTCCTCAAAACCGTTATTCAAAGGACCGGCCCCTGTTCAGGTGGCATTTGACCGAAAAGAACTGGCCGTTATCCTTTCGCTTTATGGCCGGATGGTGGCGGCAGGTGAATGGCGCGACTATGGGATATCGTTTCTGCGCGAAATGGCGGTGTTTTCGGTATTTCGCCGTACCGCGGAAAACCCGCTTTACCGGATCGAAAAAAGGCCCAGGTTGCGGGAAAAGCAAGGGCAATACATGGTGGTTGGGATGGACGGGCAGGTATTGAAGCGCGGTGCCGACCTGAAGGCGGTTTTGCGGGTGCTGGAGCGTAAACTGATTCGAACGGTCAAATAGACGTCGGGCGAACGTGGCGGGTCACTTTGCCGTCCCCTTGGGATTCGATCCGCTCTAATGCCGACCGCAAAGGTTCAAAACTGACGGCCATATGAAAGGCATTTGCGTGCAGCAGGGTGTCTTGATCAAAGACCATTGCCACATGACCCTTGAAGAACAACAGGTCATTTCTTTGTGGCGTGGTATCATTCAGTAACCCAGCCCCAAACGCTTCCATTTGCTGAGAGCTGTCACCGGGGCAATCCCGTCCGCACGCAATATACGCCGCCTGAACCAACCCCGAGCAATCTATGCCAAACCGGGTGTTGCCACCCCAAAGGTAAGGCGTGCCCATGAATAATTGCGCCACTTCTAAGGGATCGTTCAGATGTGTGCCGATTGGTGTAAGGTGGGGGGATGGGATATATCCCATTGATGTTTGCGCAAAACCGTTGGTTTGAGACGTCACCGTAATCAAGCTACCGAAACTCAGCGCCGCCTGATCCGGTGATTTCAAATCGGCTTTGGCGTAAACATGGGTCGAAGGCGCGCTGATCCAATGGGTCACCGGGATCACCGGCCCAAGGGATTGGCTGGGGACATAGCCGCAATAGCCGTCTTTGTCGGCTTCAATATGGCTCCAGCCGTCTTTGACCTCTGAGACCACTACCGTTTCGCCAAGCAACACTTGCCGGTCGCGGGGGCCACCGGAACGCCGTAACAGGTCGACGAAAGGCGTAACGATCTGGGCCGGAGTGTTCACAGATCCAACAGGTCAGGCAAAGCGTCCAGAATGGCGCGTGACCCTTGCCCCACTCCACCTTTGGGCCGGGCCGGCGCGTTCGCCAATTGCCAGGCGTAGATGTCGAAATGCACATAGCGCGATTGCTGAACAAAACGTCGCAGAAACAGGGCGGCGGTGATCGACCCGGCGAAGCCTCCGGAAGGCGCATTATCCAGATCGGCAATGGCCGGTTCGATCTTAAGCTCATAAGGTTCGTGGAACGGCATCCGCCAAAGCGGGTCTTCGACCCGGTCACCCGCTGTGCCCAGCGCCAGAGCCGAAGCCGTGTCATCAGTATAAAACGGCGCAAGGTCCGACCCTACGGCGACACGCGCCGCCCCTGTCAGGGTTGCCATTGAAATGATCAGATCGGGGGCTTCTTCGTCGGCCAATGCCAGGGCGTCGGCCAGTACCAGTCGCCCTTCGGCGTCGGTATTGTTATTCTCGATCGTTAGCCCCTTGCGCGACATCAAAACATCGCCCGGTCGGAACGAATTGCCCGCAACCGAGTTTTCGACCGCCGGGATCAGCACGCGCAGTTGCACTGGCAGTTTCAGGCTCATGATGATCTGCGCCAGGCCCAGCACGTTGGCCGCCCCGCCCATATCCTTTTTCATCTGCCCCATGCCGGCACGGGGTTTAAGGTTCAAGCCACCTGTATCAAAACACACTCCCTTGCCAACCAAAGTCAGCGTCGGCCCCGATTTGCCCCAGCGCATGTCAATCAACCGCGGCGCGCGGGGTTTGGAGTGGCCGACAGCGCGGCCAACAGTATGGATCAACGGAAAGTTCTGACCAAGAAGGTCATCGCCCCGGATCACCGACATATCCGCACCGTGAGTTTTGGCAATGTCCGCCACGGCAGCCTCAAGATCAGAGGGGCCCATGTCCGAAGCCGGAGTATTGATCAGGTCGCGGATCAGCCATTCGGCGGCGGCTATGGTCTCCAGCCGGGCGACGTCCACCCCTTTGGGGGCGATCAACTGTGTGTCTTTGGTGGTATGCGCGCGATACCGGTCAAAGCGGTAAGAGGCCATCAGCCAGCCGAAACATTCGGCCTCAAGATTTTCATCAGCAATGCCTGAAGCGATCTGATAGACGCCCTTTGGCAATTTTTCAGCAGCAACAGCCAGATGAAAGCGACGTTTCGCCCGTTGCCCGGCTGTGCCGTACCCAAGAAGCGCCATAAGCGGGCGGCCATCACCACCCGGAACCAAAAGCACCTCGCGCCGCCCGCCTGTGAAATCATTGACGCCAACCCAGGATTTTACCGGGTCAGTCTGAGATTCAAGCCAGGTATCGAAGGCGGATTGGTCGATAACATGCAGCGGAATGGCTGCTTTGGAGTCAGTGGAAAATGTGGGGGCCATGGGATAGTTATCTCAAATTGGGAACATTGGCCGCCAGACTAGCCTGTGAATCGCCATTCGCAAGCCCGTTCAGATCGAAAGGTCCTGCAGGTCCCAAACCGCGGTCAACGACCGTTCGCCCACACGCAGCAGCCGGAAAAGCGTGGCACCCACCGCCGGAGTATCCCCATTGTCGATTGCGAGTGTCACGTCGTCGGCAACCCGTGCCAGCGCAATCATGCCAATCTGGTCGGCAATCGCAATCAGCGACTTTGTGCATTTTCGCAATCCAACTTGGTCCTGCTGCCGCCAAAGCCGCTCGCAATGAGACAGCCGCACCGCCAATTCTTCGATGGCGCGGCACACCACGTCTTCGGCACCGGTTTCGCCCAGTTGATGGTACAGTCCGCCCAGTCGGTCCGGGTCCAATCGAACCGTTTCGTTCTGGTCAAGTGTAAATACGGTTGCCACCACGCTCACCCCAATTAAGTTACGCCCCCACGGCATGTGCCATCATGGCACCACAGGCGTTTGCAAAAGGTTTCAATGCCCTGTCTAAATCGCTCGAATTTGGATAGAATTCAGGCTATCCGGTGTACCGGACACAACAAGCAGCATCATGCAGATTCGGGAACTCTTATGAACTTTGCCAAACCCCTGCCCAGCTACCTGATCCAGCGTTATCACGGCTGGAAGGCCACGTCCTATGAAGAAAACCGCGGCTGGTATCGCCGACTGGCCTCAGAGGGGCAAAGACCGCGCGCCATGGTAATCTCGTGCTGCGACAGCCGGGTGCATGTCACGTCGATCTTTGGTGCCGATCAGGGAGAGTTCTTTATTCACCGCAATATCGCCAACCTGGTGCCACCCTATGAGCCGGACGGCGATCACCACGGCACCAGTGCGGCGGTGGAATATGCGGTGTCGGTCCTTGAGGTGGTGCATCTGATTGTGCTGGGCCACTCGCAATGCGGCGGCATCCAGGGGTGCATCGACATGTGCAAGGGCCGCGCGCCCGAACTTGAAGTCAAGGAGAGCTTTGTCGGGCGCTGGATGGATATCCTGAGGCCGAAATATGATCAGGTCGCCGATATCGAAGACGAGGCCGAACAAATCAATCAACTGGAAAAACACGCGGTGATTACGTCACTGGAAAACCTGATGAGCTTTCCGTTTGTCGCGGCGGCGGTTGAGGACGGAACCCTGAGCCTGCACGGGCTGTGGACCGATATCGGTGAAGGCAGCCTTCAGTGTTACGACCGCAAAGCAGATAAGTTTTTACAGATTTGATCGACGCCTAGCGTAGCAACATGCCTTCGGGCCAAGACAGCGTTTGATCCAACCGGATCATCGTTTTTTCACCGGGGTTAAGCACCAAATTCCAACCCAGAATGCCACGCTGGTTGTCGACGTTTATGTCCATGACTTCCGGCTCGGCCACCCAACTGATTTGCAGGTCTTCCTGCTCCGAATAAGGCACCTGATCAAGCAGGCGAACCGGCCAGGTGTCATCGGTCATATTGGAAACCTCGATCTGGATGCTTTTGGTCTGTTCGTTGGACCGCGAAATGATCCCCCGGTCACCTTCGTTCTGGTTCAGAACAACCCGCTCAAGCCGCAAACCTTCGATAGGTCCAAAAGGCAGTTCGGCCTTGTCCCCGGCCGGGATGCCGTTGAATTGACGGGACGCGCCGACAAATACACCATCGACGAACAAAGACACGAGCGGGGACTGCAGGATCACCTCGCCGCTGTCATTGGTTATGCTTGCCACAAGGAACGCGGTGTCATCCCGCAACGGA
>DAOUQK010000313.1 GCA_030625695.1 Paracoccaceae bacterium
GCCATATGGCGGGTGAACACGTCGCGGATCACATGCTGCATGGCGTCCGGGCCTACAGAAGACGCATAACATTCGCCCCAGCCGGTGATGCCGGTATCCGTGGTCAGCTTGACCAATATCCAGTACCGCCCGCCCCATCCGGGGGCCGGAGGGGCGGTTACGATGATATCGAGATCAGTAAGCTTCAAGACGTGCCCGCAACGTAGGCATCCACCACCCGTTGCAGCAACGGCGCGTAATGTTCGAATGGCGGGGTCGGCATGTTCTTGACCTTGCCTTCATCGTCCCAGATTCGCACTTGCAGGATTGCCTCTAGATTGGGGTGTTTGGCGAACTCCGCGACTTCTCCTGGGTCCATCGGCCCGCCTTGCAGGTTCAGCGTATGCACCGAAGCTGAACTGAGCCGGGCGAAATAGCCGGGATCAGTGGCGCAAAGATAACGTTTGGCGGCGACGTGCCAGCGGATGCAATCAGTAACGGCAGAGGGAAAGAACGGGTCAAGCACCACGGCCCCGGCCTCTTCATGCAGGGCGTCGATGCCCATTTCCTGCGCGTTCTCGGGGAATTCATTGGTGTAATGGCCGATGTCATGCAGCAAAGCCCCCGCCACCATGGTATCGGGCGCGCCCGCTTTTTCGGCCAGTTGCGCACCTTGTAACATGTGTTCGGACATGGTGACCTGCTCGCCCAGGTAACTCTCGGCCCCGCGCCGGTTGAAGATGTCACCGATGAAGGCGACGATGCTGTCCCTATCCGGGGCGCTCATGACGCGGCCTCAAGGGCGGCAAGGGTTGAAAGCAACCCGTCTTTATCGGCGTAACAGCCTTGCAGCCACCGGGTTCCCTCGCCGGAATACCCCTTGCGGGCGTGCAGAACGCGGGTGTTATCGACAATGAACGCTTCGCCGGGGGCGAGTTTGAACACCACTTCCATGGCCGGGTCGTCGATGATGTCGCTCAGGCGGCGCAGGGCGGCGTACCAGGCGGCCATATGTTCGAACGGCACGTCCCTGACCGGCGCAGAGGACCGCGAGTTGAATCGCAGCCCAATCAACTCGCCGTCCGGCGACAGTTCGATTACCGGGCGGCGGGATTGCAACTTGATCCCGTCGGCGCCGGAATAGGCAAAGCGGGCCGGGTATCCAGCCAACAGGGCAAAGCCGCCCGGGTCTTCGTCCAGCAACCGGCGCACGGCAGCAAAGCCGTCGACCACCATGTTTTCGCCGCCAGCGGCCGAGTTTTCGAGGCAGGACAGGATTTGCAGGGTCGGCACCGGGTCGCGGTACGGATTGTCCGTATGCGCCTGAAGCCCAAGGCCAGTATAGGCAAGGTTGACGGGGTTCACCTCGGTTCGGACCTCAAAGTGACGTCCATAATTGGTTTCGCGTACGTAACCGAACAGATCGACCACATCGAACAAGGCGCCAGAGGTGGTATTCATGCCGGTGACCTTGGCAAAACCATAGCGCCGGACCTGCGCCAACCAGTCGCGCCGGGTTTTGTTGTCCGATTGCAGCGCGTCCAGATTGGCTTCGGGGACAGACCCCATCAAAGAACTGTCCCAAGCTTGCGCCCAGTCGGGCAAGCGGCCCGATACGTCGGGCTGGGTTTGGTCATAAGCGTTTTCGGTCAGCCATGTGACCGGGAAATCCACGGTTTTGCCTTCGGGGGCGAAGACGCAAGTCACATTCTCACCGTTGATAACCGCGCCGGACAGACGAATATCACGCGGGATGTCGGCCATTGTTATCAGTCGCTGACCATTGCCCGGATCACGCGTTGCCGGGTCCAGCGCGTTGTCACGTAGCCAAATGGCGTGAAAGCGCAGATCGGGCTGGCCGGGTTGGTGCAGGTGCAGCAAGGCCCCCGCGTCCAGAATGGATACAGAGATATTGGTCATGACGCGGTTTCCTTTATCAGCGCGCTAAAAGACAATTACATTGCGTTTGGCGCTGCCGGTTTTGGTATCGGCAATCGCTTCGTTGATCTGATCCAGCCGCCAGCGCCCGGAGATCAACTCGTCCAGTTTCAAACGGCCCTGTTCATACAGGTCGATCATCCAGGGAATATCCCGCTGGATCACCACATCGCCCATCTTGGACCCGATCAGGCCCTGTCCCACCGCCGCCATCATCACCGGCTCGTAACTGGCTTTGGACCCCGAATGTGGCATGCCGATCATGATAGCCCGCCCGCCCCGGCCCAGATACCGTGGCGCCTGATCATAGGCGGGAATCGCCCCAACCGTGACCAGAACCACATCCGCACCGCGCCCGCCCAACGCCTTGTAGGAGGCGCGCCATGGCGATTTTTCAGTGGCCAGAACGCCGTGTGTCGCGCCAAATTCCCGGGCGATCGCCAGCTTTTCCTCGGTCATGTCCACCGCTACAATCCTGCGCGCCCCGGCAATGCGCGCGCCTTGGATGGCATTGAGCCCAACACCGCCCGCACCAATCACCACAACATCCTGCCCTGCGCGCAAGCCTGCAGCGTTCACCGCCGCCCCGACTCCGGTGATTACCCCGCAGGACAACAGGCTGGCGGCCTCTTTCGACATGGTGTCGGGTATTTTCACAATCTGGCTCTGGTCCACTACCAGCTTTTCGGCAAACGCCCCGCAGGCCATCGCCTGCTCTAATGCGCCCCCGTCTGCCGTCTGGATCGGCCCCTTTGTACCATCATAAGGTGTCTCGCAAATTGTTGGCTTGCCGCTTGCGCAATTGGCACAGGACCCGCAGGCGCGAATCAGGGTGACGACGACGCTGTCGCCCATCTTGAACCGGTTCACTCCCTGGCCCAGCCCGGTGATCACCCCGGCGGCCTCGTGGCCGTAAACGGCCGGCAAATGCCCGCCCCAGGCACCTTCGGCATACGATATATCGGAATGGCAAATCGCCACGGCGTCCAGAGTAACCTCGACCTGCCCCATAACCGGGGCGGCAAGCTGAATGTCCTCAACCACCAGGGGGGCGCCGAATTCATGGCACACTGCGGCTTTGATGATTTGCATTGAAAAGTCTCCTGTCAACTTGGGTTCAAAGTGGTCCCGGCAGGTCCGGATGGCAAGGCAATTTGCGCCAATCTCATGTCGCGATCAAACATTCTTATCCTCGGCGTAGCAGCGATTGAACACCACCAACCCGACTACGATCAGAACCATTGAAACGATGAACGGTGCCCCCGGCAAGTAATAAGATGTGCCTTCCCGGCTAAAGACGGCAAAAACAGACGCCATCATCAGCGGTGAGACGATCATCGACAACGCATGAACCGAGGTTAAAACCCCCTGCAATTCGCCTTGCGCATTGTCGTCAACCATTCTTGACATGATCCCCTGCAAGGCAGGCGACACCACCGCGCCCAGCGCCGAGATTGGCGTCATGATCAGGGCCCAAAAGCCGCTTGAAATAAACGCCAGCACACCAAAAGCGCCAAAATCGATAAGTTGCCCCCAGATCACTGTCCGCCGCTCTCCGAACCACTTCAGGGCAAAGCGGATCGCCACCCCCTGCACAATCGCCATGGAGACGCCGAATATGGCCAGCGAAACACCGATCAGTTGCGGCGTCCAGGCAAACCGTTCCTGGGTGAAATAGGACCAGATCGCCGGATAAACATAAAGGGCTACGGAATAGAGGAAATATACCAACATCAACGGCTTGATGCCCGGCAGCCGGGCAATCGCGCGAAACGAGGCAAACGGGTTGGCACGGCCCCAGGTGAACGGGCGGCGAATTTTGTCAGTCACAGTTTCGCCCATAACAAACCAGCCCAGCACGAAATTCAGCGCGGCAAGGATGGCGGCGGCATAAAACGGCGCGCGGGTGCCATATTCGCCCAACAACCCGCCCACCAACGGCCCCAGCACAAAACCAATGCCAAATCCCGCACCCAACAGGCCAAAGTTGGCGGCTTTGTCGGCGGGTTTGGAGATGTCGGCCATATAAGCGTTGGCCGTAGCATGGGTGGCCGAGGTGATGCCACCAACAATCCGCCCCACCATCAACAGCCAGATTGATCCGGCCAGCGCCATCACAAGATAGTCCAGCGCCATGACAAACAGCGACACGAGGATAACCGGACGCCGCCCGAATGCATCCGAAAGGTTGCCCACAATAGGCCCGCACAGGAATTGCATGACGGCAAAAACCGTAGCCATCAGGCCGCCCCACAGGGCAGCATCGGACAACGTGCCGCCTTTCACCTCT
>DAOUQK010000397.1 GCA_030625695.1 Paracoccaceae bacterium
GTTCGTTCAAAAATGCCAGTGCGGCGGCGGCGGTTTCCTTGGCGGTCAGCGGATCGAAGATAATCCAGCCGGTATCTCCCTTGATCGCGGTGAAGTTGGCCAGGTCATAGCCGCGCACCTGATAAATATGGTCAGGTTTCACCTCGAACAGGCCATAGGCCATGTTCAGGGTCGCCTGCCGCTGAAGCGACGGGTGGATTGACCCAAAGGTTTCGCCGGTCAGCAGGAATTCATAGGCTTCCATGTCCCAGGCAACGTTACCTTTTTCCGCCATGATCTGTTTATAGGCCGGGGCGGCGATGAAACCGCGTTTGGCTTCGGCGAAATCACGATCATCCTCGAAGGGCAGGCTGTCGCGCAACTGCTCCATAATCTCGAGCGTGTGCGAAGTCGGCTGATTGCGCGATTGCTCTTGCGCATAGGCACCGGTAGCCGTGACGGCCCCCAAGGCTGCGCCGAACAGAATCGAGCTTACTCGTCTGTTGATGTGGGAATTCATAAAATACCTCTTGTTTCTTTCGTGTTGCATATTGGGTAGTTTCGACTGGGTTCGCCGCAGGGTTCATCCCGCGGCGAACCTGCATCAAACCGGGCCGTTTACAGTGCCGGGTTCAGATAGTTCAGAATACTTTCCATGCGGAGCATCACCTTGCGGATGACATGGGTTGCGGCCACGTTGTCTGTATAGATCGCCACACTGCCCACCACGCCGGGCAACAACAGGTCGGTATCGACCGTATCGTCCAGTTTTATACGGACAAAGAACGGCTCTGGCTGGATTGTGCCGGTGGCGGCTATGGTGCCCGTCACCATCACCTGACCCCGTGCCGTCAGATTGATGATCGTGTCGACGGTGCCTGTCAGCAGCTCGCCGGGGCGTGTTTTTATTGCGATCTCGACCACCTGCCCCGGTTCCACGTGGCGCAGATAAATCTGGTGGATTTCTGCGACCAAAAGCTTTTCGGATGTGTCAACGAACAGCATTGATGGCGCGAATGGGAAACTGACGACCCTTTGCCCCCTTGCCAGCGCCAGATTGGTGACAAACCCGTCCCCCGGCGCACGAACTTCGGTTTGCTCAAGGTTCCATGCGGCCTGATCCAGGCGGGCCTGTGCCTCGGCCACCTTGGCCACAACGCCGTCTTTGGTTATGGCCCCCAGTTCGACCAAGGCCCGTGATACTGCCGCGCGGGTCTGATCAACCGCCGCATCGGCCTTCTCAAGGTCGGTTTCACGCCGTTGCAGGCGGTTTTCGGATATCGCGCCGCTTTGCACCAGTTGCGCATCATCGTCATAGCGCGCCTTGGCAAGGGTCCGCACGGCCTGGGCCTGTTTCATCTGCGCCCGGGCATTGGCCAGCCCATCCTTGTCCTGCAATGCCTGCGCCTTTACCCGCACCAACGATGCCTCGGCCAGTTCCACGGCAATTTCAAAGGGTCGTGGGTCTATCCTGAAAAGAAGGTCACCTTCTTTCAGCGGGGTGTTCTGGCGCACGGTGATTTCAACCACTTGCCCGGCAACATTCGGTACGATCTGAACTGCGCGGGTCAATACCCGTGTCGGCCCTGCGGGGGCCCCCCATTGCATCGGGATAAACAGGAATACGAACAGAACGACGACCCAGACGATTGTTGACAGCCAGGTCATCGTCGTATTTGGCAGTACTTTCATTTTGATCAGTACAAACAACACCGCGACGTAGACGAGGGTTAAAAAGACAATCATTTCGCGGTCTCCTTATCGGCGGTCCCGGTGGGCATATCCGTCGATAACGGCGGGCGGGTAAAAGCCCAAACCATGGCCAGCGGCCAGAACACACCCAGCGCAAGTGCGCCCAGCCAACCGGCAACATTGATCGCCTCGGCCTGAGGATGCCCGCGATCTTGGGCAATCTTGCCCGGTAGCTTTGCCAGAACAATGAAACCGATCAGAACTGATGCGATCATTACAATCAGAACAATCCAGGCAAATATATCCAGCCCACTCATGATTTTATCCCTCATTCGTTATTATTCGTATTGTTCATTGAAACCGGGAAGGCGTTAATCGCCTGAACGGCAGCGTTTCAGAACCACCATCGCCATCTGGGAAAACAACCTTTACCGCTTCAACCCGTGCCATAGCGATGTGAATAATTGCAGCGATCGATTTGCCACAAATGGGCGACAAATCGATTGGTTACATCCGCGAATTTATTTCGCCTTTACACCAATTGTCATAAGGTTGTTCACAAAGTCGACCGTTTCATTGGTATCGACCGGCTTGTACAGTCTGAACGTCCCGTTCCAGCCTTCGCCAACCGTGACCGAATGGGGCGTGTCGCAGTTGAAATCGACACTCAAGGTTCCATCACTGTTTCTCAGCATGTTCTCGAAATCAATATAGAAATCGTCTTCGGCGATCCAGCCTTCAGCATTGTAGGTGGTCAGCGAAAAGAAACCTCCGTTTTCAAAATCCAGATTGGGCTTGGGGAATGCGATCGTCTGGCATTTTGCCGCTGAGCCCTGGCCCACTACAGATGGCGTATATTGGGCGTGCTGTGGTGGCAATCCGCCCCATCCCGCAGCTGCGGCATAGTAATAATCCTTATAGTCCACATCAGCCAAAGTTGTCCCGA
>DAOUQK010000121.1 GCA_030625695.1 Paracoccaceae bacterium
ATCAGCAACGCAATTGGGCGGATAATACCAACCGTCCAGATATCCTGACCTGTCTGTTTCATGATGAAAAACCGGACCTGTTTTGGGATCAGCGCCAGTATTGACGAATGGACCGGTATCCTGGGAGAGGTATTGCGTGCCGCAAGAAAGGCCACAGGAACCGCCATAAACAGTGCGAAAACAGTGCCAAGCGTGGCGATGTTCAGCGTATCCCAGATGGGTTGGCCCAATTGCGTGATATAGCCCCACTTTGGTGGCAAGGCCCGGGTCAGGATGTCATTAGCCGCTATTGGCGCGGTGGCCACGTAATACCATTCGGTCTGGTCGGCAATTTGTTGCCAAGCCTGCACAAACGCCAGCGTTCCAAGAAACCACATGGCCCAGCGGGTGAATTGCGCCCGCCGGTCGCGGAGCTGCCATACTTTAACACCATTTTTCTCGGTCACCGGCATTACTTGATCCTTTCGCGGATGACACCAGACAGGTATTCCAACGCCATGACAGTGCCGATGATGATGATCAGGATGGCCGCAACACTGTCAAATTCATACCGGTCAAAGGCAGTATTCAACGTGGCACCAATGCCGCCCGCACCAACCAGACCCAACACCGCACTTTCACGAAAGTTGATATCGAGCCGGTACATTGACAGGCCAATCAGACGCGGCATGACCTGTGGCTGGATGCCAAAGTTGATCCATTGCCACCAGGACGCCCCGGTACTTTCCACCGCTTCTGCGGATACCATGTTCATGGCTTCGATATCTTCGGCCAGCAGCTTGGACAAAAAACCAATACTGGCAAAACTGAGCGTCAGAAATCCGGCAAGCGGGCCAAAGCCAAAGATTTTAACCAGAATGATCGCGACGATAATTTCATTCAGCGCACGGGATATGGCGACGATAAACCGGCAAACCGCATAGACTGGCAAAGGGGCTATGTTGCGCGCCGCCCCCAAGGCAATCGGAATTGATATGGCAATGCCGACGACCGTGGACGCCACCGTTATCACCACGCTTTCGATCAGACCCGAGTAAATATCGCTCCAACGAGAGGTGAAGTCAGGATTGGCGAACCCGGCAATAAACTTCCAGCCTTTTTCAAGCCCGCGCGCGACGCGGGACCAGTTCACTTCGATTGAGTTAAGCGCAAGAATAAAGTAGACGACGGCGCCGAAAATCAGCGCCCAGCGCAGGTAGGGATTGGCGATAAAGGCCGGTTTGTGCCATTTTCGCCCGATACATGCGTCCAGTTCCACAGTCATGTCGACGCCTCAGCGTCGTCCTCGTCATCGTCGACTGTCTCAATGGTCGCTTCCCAGTCCTCTTCGCCATAGATGTGGGTCAGCATATCCGGGGTCAGATCTTCGGGTTTACCGTCAAATACAATCGCCCCGCTCTCAAGTCCGACAACCCGTTGCACAAACATCTTGGCCAGTTCTACATCGTGAATATTGATGATCGCCGCCAGCCCGCGTTCGGTACACAGCTCGACAATCAACCGCATGATCTGACGGCTGGTTTTCGGGTCCAATGACGCGGTTGGTTCATCCACCAGCAACAATGCCGGGTCCTGAATCAATGCCCGGCAAATCCCGACTCTTTGACGTTGCCCGCCTGACAGTTCATCAGCGCGCTTATCTGCCATTGGCAGCAACCCGACCCGGTCCAGCAAGCGATAGGCACTATCAACATCGCCTTGCGGAAACTTACGAAACAACGACCGCCAGAACCCGACATAGCCAAGCCGCCCGGACAGTACATTTTCCATCACTGTCAGCCGCTCGACCAGCGCGTATTCCTGGAAAATCATCCCCATCCGGCAGCGTTCTCTGCGCAGCGCACCAGCCCCCAGCCCGGTCAATTCAACCCCGTCCAAATAGACCTGTCCACTGGTCGGTTCGACCAGTCGGTTGATACAACGGATAAGCGTCGATTTTCCGGCACCAGATGGCCCGATCAAAGCCAGAACCTGGCCTTTTGGTATCTCAAGCTCAACCGATTTCAACGCCTGGTCGCCCGTATTATAGGTCTTTACCAGCTTATCCAGCTTTAGCATCCCTGCCCCCATCCCTGACATGTCTGCGGCCCGAGAGGTTCCCCCGGGCCGCTTATTATTGATTATTTATTACTGGCAGGAATAGCTGACGCCATTGGCCGTATCAATTTTGCGGATCACTTCCCAGAACACCTGATAGGTCATTGGCAGGAACTGGGCCTCTTTGGATTTCTCAAACTCGCGCTGAAGGCTTGTGCCTTCCCACTCAAAGTTAAAGAATGCCGCCTCGACCTTGGCCGCCAGCTCAGGCTTCAGATTATAAACCGTGCCATACCCGGTGGTCGGGAAGGTCTGCGATTTATAGATCGACACCAGTTGATCTTCGGTGATCACACCACGCAGCAACATCCGATCACGCACCGAATTGGCAATCGACGCCGCCAGATAGTCTTGGTTGGCCACACCCAGGATCGAGTTGTCATGCTTACCCGAAAACACCGGCTCAAAATCCCGCTCGGGGATCATGTCATAATCCGCTTTCAGGATCGCCGAAGGCGCCTTGAAGCCAGAGTTTGATGTCGGAGAGGTAAACGCCAACTGCTTGCCACGGATGTCTTCGACCGATTCAATGCCGGAACCCGGGAATGTCAGGATTTCCATCTCATAGCCAAAGCTGCCATCTTCCTTGGCCATCAATGTGAACGGACGGAAGCCCGCGCAATTCACCGCCAACGGGTTCGACCCGGTGTTGAACCCGGCAATATGAAGGCGCCCCGAGCGCATGGCTTCGATCTGTGCCGCATTCGACTGAACCGGGAAAAAGAGCACTTTCTTGCCGGTCTCGGCCTCAAGGTGGCTCAGAAAGTCCGACCAGGCATCTTTGTACACAGCCGGATCTTCCACCGGTGTAAAGGCAAAGATCAATGTGTCCGGGTCCAGCCACTTACTGGAATCCGTAGGCACGTCGGCAATCAAGTCGCCGTCAGTATCGCAATACCGGTCATCCAGATCGCCCCGCTCGCAATCCTGTGCCGCAACTGATCCGGCCATCGCCAGACTCAGCGCAAAGGCGGAAACCGTGGCCGCAGTTGTCAGTATATTCATTTGTACTCTCCCATTTTTTATTTTTGATCCGGTAACCGTAATGGACTTTGTCCAAGACGCAAGAAAAACGTTTGCGCAAACAGCGCAATACCTTGTCCCGAACTTACTTGGTGCCAGCACCACCCGGGGTAAGGGGAAAGTCGACCCTCAGAGGATTTGTGCGACATAGCCGTTAAGGCACCTAAATTGGCCAATCTCTTGCAACAGCCAAGCATAACAAGCGGCGCAGAATTCTGAGGCAAATTGCACCATCATTTCCTCGCTCAGGCCGGGTTTTGAGATTCCTGATCGCCCACATTGTTGACGGTCGGCAGCGTCAGGACCAACACCAGTCCGGTAACGGCAAGCATTGTCAGCCCAAAGAAGGCCCATTGATAACTTCCGACTGTATCAAACACGAGGCCCGTCAGGATCGGCGCGATCGAGCCGCCAATTGTTCCGAAAAACAGCACTGTGCCAAAGATGGCCCCATGTGCGCGCATGCCAAAGTATTTTGCCACCGTAGGCGAAACCACGGTAAAAAACCCACCATGGGCGAACCCGTAGAAAGCGATCACAACAAAAAGTGGCCAGTGACCAGTGATAAATATCAGCGCAATCAGGCTGGTTATCAGGAAAACGAAACAAATAGCATAGGCATTCCTGCCGCCGATTATGTCCACCAGACTGCCCATTGCCAGACGGCCGACGATACTGGACGCGCCAATCACCGACAAAAGCGACGCGGCCCGGGCGGCTGTCATTCCCAGATCCATGCCATGAATAGCCAGATGAAGCGGCACCGTCATCAGCGAGGGAAAGAACAGAAATTGAATTGCGCAAATGGTCCAGAAAAGGCGCGATTTGCGGGCCTCCTGAAAGGTCTGGCCAATTTGCATACTACCAGATGCATGGCCTGTTTTAACCGGCGGATTTTTCATCGCCATCGCGGCAACCAACAGCAAAACAATCGCTGACAAGCCAAGCACAATAAACGCCGTCCGCCAGCCAAAGCCAAGGATCAGAATTGCGGCCAATGGTGGGACGGCGACCTGACCCATCGCTGTCCCGGACTTTACAACGCCGGTCATTACGCCGCGGCGGTGTTCAAACCAGCGACCGATTGTGGACAATGTGACAACGTCGTGGGTACCTAGGCCGATGCCGATGAGCGTGCCAAATATCAGAAACAACTGCCAGGGTTCGGTAACCTGAGAGATCAGGGCATAGCCAATCCCGTAGAGTATCCCGCTGACGGCCAGCACCCGGCGCGGGCCATATCTGTCGTTGAGCCGACCGCCGACCATTGCCAGAACACCCATCATGAGAAATGCAAGCGAGGAACAGCTGGATAGCAAGGTTCGGGACCAGCCAAACTCAGATTCAAGTTCGCTGAAGAAAATCCCGTAGGAAAACAACAGTCCAATAATCGTGAACTGGGTCAGGGAGGCTCCAAAAACGACAATGTAACGTGGGTCCAATTGCAATACTCCATTCTCAATCGGTTTGGCCAAACTGTCAGGGTTATCGCGATGCCGCAACGGGTGAATCTGCAATTTCTATTTAGACATGGTTACGCGCCTGGTGAATGTAATTTCCATGTATTTGGCTGCGTGCAGTCAGTAACTTACAACTCAACGTGGTCTTGCCCGAGTTTTGGGACCCGATCAAAGCCTATTGGGCCGATCCTTTGGTGGCTAACGGTGACGCGTTGCGCGGCTTTCTGACACTGGACGCTACCAAATGGCAGTTCACCCACGGTATGCAGGACCCCAGCACGATCAGCCCCGATAATTTCTGGCATGTGCAATATTTGCTGGACCACCCCGGTAATCAGGAGGTGCAGCTTGAAATGTTCCTGGATTATGGCACCAATGTCGGTGAATACCCCAAATGGCAGGCCTTGTTCCGCGAATACCAGCCGTCCACTCTGCTGAGGTGGGGCAAGAATGACGTGATCTTTCCCGAAGACGGCGCGCATCCTTACAAGGCAGACCTTGTCGATCTGGAATTTCACACCCTTGATACCGACCACTTTGCGTTGGCAGAATATGGGGACGAAATTGCCGCTGAAATGAAGATCTTCCTGGGTCGCGTTACCGAGTAGGCTCATAAGTGCCCGGAAAACTCCGGGCGCTTATCCGCATGAGCCAGCCTTAACGCCGAGGGTTTTGACGAAGTAAGAAACGCTGAATTTTACCGCTTGGCGTCTTTGGTAATTCTTCTGTGAATTCCACAATCCTCGGGTACGCATGCGCCGAAAGGCGTTTTTTCACATACGCCTGCAGGTCTTCGGCCAGCGCATCATCCGCTTCAAACCCTTTCGCCAAAACCACAACCGCCTTTACAATTTCTGTACGCTGTTTGTCGGGCACGCCGATCACTGCGGCCTCGGTAACGGCGGGATGTTCGATCAACGCACTTTCAACATCAAACGGCCCAATGCGATAGCCGGACGACGTGATGACATCATCGTTGCGCCCGACAAATGTGACGCAGCCCAGTTCATCACGCTCAACCGTATCGCCGGTGCGATAATACCCGCCCAAAATTGCTTTGGTGTCCTGGTTGAAATACCCCTTGAACCAGAGCAGCGGTGAATTTTCGATATCCACCGCCAATTGTCCCGGCACATTCGGCCCGGCGATATTTCCCTCATCATCAAGCACTTCGACTTTGAAACCCGGCATCGCGTACCCGGCTGAACCCGCCCTGACCGGATGTTCAAGCCCGTGGTGGTTATTGACCACCATTCCGGTTTCGGTCTGTCCATAATGGTCCTTGATGGGGGCCTTGATGTGCTGATCGAACCAGCGGATCACCTCTGGATTAAGCGGTTCGCCCGCACTGCTGACGCGGCGCAGTTTGCCTTGCACCTTGGCCGCTTCCTCGGGGCCCTCGGCAATCATCAAACGAAACGCCGTGGGGGCGCCCGCGAAATTTGTAACACCAAGTCGCCGGATATTTTCATAGGTACTGCCCACTGTGAACGGGCCTTCCACCAGCGTGGTTGCGTGGCCCAAAAGCAAAGGACCAAGGACCGCATAATAAAGACCATACGCCCAACCCGGATCAGCGATATTCCAGAAAACATCGTTGGGTCGCAAATCAATTGCATCAACCATGTAAGCCCGGAATGACGCCAACGCACTCAATGGAACCGGCACGCCTTTTGCCGGGCCGGTTGTGCCAGACGTGGCCATCATCAACATCAGATCATCGCCGTGCCGCAGTACCGGCGCGAAATCAGCAGATTGCTGGGTCAACGCTTGCCGAAAATCAATGTCGCCCTTCGCCAAATCGGTGGATGACGTGGTTACCACCGCTACAGGTGGGCAAGCGTCTATTGTATCCAGTTTGTGGCGATTGGCGGTATCAGTGACCACAAATCTGGCCCCACTCATACGCATGCGACCCTCAATGGCCTTTGGACCAAAGGCCGTGAACAATGGCTGATAAACAGCTCCTGCGCGCAATGTTCCCAGAATGGTGGCAACAAGGTCCGGCGTGCGTGGAAGTAGGCCGGATACCACGTCTCCCGGGCCTATTCCCTGGGCCGTCAACAGGTTGGCAAACCGGGCTGCATCATCGCGCAACTCGGCAAAGCTGCGGACCTCATGGTGGCCGTCCAGCGCAACCCAATCCAGCGCAATCGCATCTGCCTCAACATATCTGTCACAACACTCGACACAGGCGTTTATACTTTTGTCCAGATCTCCAGCAAACGCTTCGGCCAGCTTGTCCAATCGAAAGCGATTCAATGCCTCGTCATATGGCGGCGATAACCTGTTCGCGATCTGATCTGACATGGCTGGATTTCCCGATATGGTTCTGCACTGCCATAGCTTGGAGAATATCCATAAGAATTACCAGTATACGATGCCGAGAACCTTGTGGGCAGGTCTTAGTCATGCGGCAATTCCGGCGCGCGGCCAACCCGCTCGGCCAGACGGGTTACCGTCAGCCCCTGCACGATGGTCGAAAACACCACGACAATATAGGTCGTCGTCAGGATCAAAGGTTTCCATTCATTGTCAGGCAGCGACAAGGCCAGCGCGACCGAAATACCGCCCTTCAACCCGCCCCATGTCATGATCGGGATCACCCCTTTGCTGAAATCCCGGAACGGTTTCAACATCAGCACCGGCACCGATACAGCCATCAACCGCGCCACTAAGGCCAGGCCGATGGCCAAGACACCCGAAACCAGATAGTCGAATTCGAACGCCACGGCGAACACTTCAATGCCGATCATCAGGAACAGCACGGCGTTCAGAATTTCATCAATCAGGGTCCAGAACGCCTCGACGTAATGGCGGGTTTCTTCCGACATGCCATGTTTGGCACCGATATCACCAATCAAAAGCCCGGCGCAAACTGCCATGATCGGGGCAGATACGTGCATCCATACCGCCAGTTCATAGCCACCAAAGGCAAGGCCAAGGGTGATCAGCACCTCAAGCGAATAGTCGTCGATCAGGCGCATCACCCGGAACGTCAGCCAGCCCAGTACAAGACCCAGAATTGCCCCTCCGGCGGCTTCGCGCACGAACAATATCGCCGCGTCCGTAAGGCCTGCGCCATGGTTGTCGCCAGACGGAAAGGCGATGCCGACCAGCACCAGAAACACCACATAGCCGACGCCATCATTGAACAGGCTTTCACCGGCAATTTTGGTCTCCAGCGATTTCTGCAAATCCGCCTCGCGCAAAACACCCAGCACCGCCACCGGATCGGTGGGCGATATCAACGCGCCAAACACCAGTGCAATCATCAACGGCATGCCGGTGATCCAGCTGAACCCGAAACCGACAATGGCCGTGGAAATGCCAACTCCGATCGTTGCCATCAGGAATATCACCAACCAGGCTTTGCGCAGATCAGACAGTTTGACGTGCAACGCCCCGGCAAACAGCAACAGACCCAGCATGCCCTCCAGCAACGCGGTCGAAAATTCCAGTTCCAGCACCTGTGCGCGGATCTGTTCCTCGACCGTCAGAGCGGGGAACAGCGCGTCGGTGGCGATGACAGCAAAGGACGCGAACAGCGCGACAACAAGGATGCCGATTGACGATGGCAGGCGCAGGAAGAAATAGTTGATGGTGCCAAATACACCGGCCAGCACGATCAGAAACGATGCAATTTGAAGAAGGGTCATGACGGTCCTGTTTGGTAATTTCTGCTCTGATAGCACCTGCACGCCTTTGGGCCAATGCACCAATGTCAGTGGACAGAAACCCAGAGTTAACATCGGGGCGTGGCACAGTCATATTACGCAGATCAGGAGAGAACGTGGTTCGCTTCGGGGAAATGTCAGGCTCCACAGAGGAAACAAATACTCACCCCCTCTGCTGACATGTCAAATAAGACACGTCACCAGAGGGGGGATAAGTATTTGAACCAACGCCAGATACTCTGCGCCTAGTGGTCAACATTGGTGACTCGCCCCGGGGATATTCAGACCTTATTCTCTAATCACGAACGCATTCGGCAAACCCAGCCGCCATATTCCGCAGCAACAATGGATAAAGCTCCGGACCCGCCGTCAATTGCGCGCCCATGGGATCCAGCGGGATAATCCTCAGATCATCCCGACCGGTGGCAGCGTGCAACAACCCCGGATCAAACTGCGGCGCGCTGAAGACGCAGTATTTGCCCGCCTTCGCCAGCCGTGTCCGCAGTTGCGCCACTCTTGCCGGACCCGGATTGCCTGCGTCACTGGCGCTGACGGCCCCAACCGGTGACAACCCGAACCGGGTTTCGAAATATTGATAGGCATCGTGGAAGGTAACATAGGCACGTCCCTTCATGGGTTTCAGCAAGGTGGTCAGCTCAGATTGCAACAGCGTCAGCTCCCCCTGCCCGGCCAAGGCATTGGCATGGTACCTCGCCGCATTCGGCGGGTCCTGCGCTGCCAGTAAATCGGCAATCAGTCCAAGCCAGAGGTGGCCGTTTTCCGGGTCAAGCCAGGCGTGTGGATCATAGTGCCCGTCGCTGTCATGGGAATGCCCACCGTCTTCACGCAAGCCCAGCAATTGCGTGCCCGGCGCGCCCAGCAATTCCAATTGCACCGCCCCGCCCGCCAGCGTCTCGATTGGCTTGCTCAGCCGCGGGGTCAAGCCTGGCCCCATCCAGACCACCAGATCAGCCCCTTGCAACGCCCGCGCCTGCGACGGGCGCAGCGCCGCCCCATGAGGGCCGCCACCCGGAGGCACAATCATCTCGGGCGTGCCCATCCCTTGCATGACAATCGCGACCAACGACTGCACCGGCGCGATGTCTGTCACCACCATTGGCACTTCGGCCCGCGCCGGAAGGACCGCAGTTAAAACAGCCATTATGAAACCAAAAAACCTTGCCACCTCAGACCTCATCTGCCATCTCAACAGCGGCCTTGATATATGCAATGTTATAACATATCAACCCAGAATTCGCCACAGGAGCCAACCATGACCGCCATCGGATTTGCCCGGCACGATCACCACACCTGTATCAGCGAAGCGCTGCAACAGGCCGAATTACGGTGCAGTCGGTTAAAGCTGCAATTCACCCCGGTACGCCGCCGGGTGTTAGAGATTTTGTTGCAGGATCACCGCGC
>DAOUQK010000114.1 GCA_030625695.1 Paracoccaceae bacterium
CATTTCGGCAATCGCATCGACCTTGATGGAGGTGCAGGCTATGGCCGTCCAATCATCCCGGCAGTGTTCGAGGGACGCAATTGCTGGTTGCTGGGCGATCAGGGACGCGAGGCGCTTTTACCATAACGGTCGCTCAATCAAGCCTATCGGCTTTCTTCGCGGCTTCCAATTGCAAGGCAACAATCAGTTAAAGCGTTCATTTCCAGAAACCTTACCCATGAACAAATCGCATACCGTCCTTGCCTAAGTCCAAAGGTCGGTCGACAGGTATTTGAGGCCGCTGTCACAGATCACCACCGCCACGCATCCTCCCGCCTCGGGTCCCGCCAACAGATGCAAGGCAGCCGCAACATTGGCCCCGGCAGAAAAACCCGCAAAAACACCCTCTTCCCGCGCCAATGCGCGGGTGGTCTCGCGTGCCTCATCCCCTGATATCACCAGGTACCCGTGCGGTTCTGTATCCTTCAGCAAGGTCAGATCACCCATCCCATAGCCACCACCCTGGATCGGATGGTTCGGACATTCCGCGGGTTTCCCCGCCAGAACCGCAGCCCCTTCCGGTTCGACCACATAACCGCGAATATCAGCGTTGCGCTCTTTCAACGCCCGCATGGTCCCGGCAAACGTCCCGCCCGACCCGGCAAAGTCGACGAACGCATCCAAAGTGGCCCCACTGTCATGCCACAACTCCGGCCCCGTCGTTTCATAATGCGCCGCCGCGTTGCCCGCGTGACGAAACTGATCGGCGCGAAAGGCACCCCGGTCCTCGGCTAAACGCTGGGTTACTGCTTCGACCAGTTCAAGGTCAACGCCCGACACTTCACCCACCCGCGCACCCGGGGCCTGATCCACCAGCACCACTTCGGCCCCCAAGGCGGTCATCATCCGCGCCCGCTCCGGTGAATTCCCGCGAGACATCACAGCGGCAAACGGATGCCCAAACGCAGCACAGACAATCGCCAGACCGGTGCCCATATTGCCACTGGTCAGTTCCACCACCTCTTGTCCGGGCGCCAGCGCACCGCTGGCAATCGCCGTCGTGATGATCCCGCGCGCCGCCCGGTCTTTCTTGGAAAACCCCGGGTTAAGATAATCCAGCTTGGCCAGTATCCGCCCCCGAAGTCCACGCGCCGCCACCATCCGGTCAAGCCAAAGCGACGGCGTGCGCCCAATGACGTCGACAATAGAATGCGCGGCAATATCGGGCGATCCTTGAGAGGGTGGCATATGAATTCCTTTATGAGGCTTTGTTGTATTCTGATGAGTTTCGAATATTTCCACCGCTCAGCATAGGATTAAAATCCCTTGCATTGTTATTGTCCCGGTTAGAATGTGGCGACACCCCAAGCGCAAAAGTGAAAACCCTATGACGACCGCTCAAATAAACGTCCGCAAAAACACCTGGAATATTTTCAGATCGCAATCCAAGTGGACGCTGGACCAGATCAACAGCCGTGAAGAAATTGTCGCCAAGCCCATAAATCACTGTGCCCAAGGTATCTCCAAGGGTACCCCGCGTCACCAAGTGCCCTCGTCAGGAAAGGTGATGCGGGTTGTCACCGGTCGAACCCCTGCCGTCGGAACTGAGCCGATGTTGACCTCAGCCAAAATCGACAACCTCGTTGGGCGGGTGGCGGACACGGATGAGCCTTTGCCGGTGATCAGTGATGGGCAATTGATGGGTGAGATCGACCGCTCAGTCGTCATGCATCCCAAGATGTCCATAAGTTGACGCGGCCTTCTCCCAGCGTAATCCTGTTTCTGGCCGCCGCCGTCTGGGGCCTTTACTGGGTCCCCTTGCGTCAGTTAGAGGCGCTTGGCCTGACCGGTACCTGGGGCGTGGCACTGTTCAATGCAGGGCCTTTGGTCGTGCTGATCCCCTGGGTGATCCGCAACCGTGCGACGCAGATGCAGGACTTGCGCGCCGTAGCACTAATCGGCCTCGCTGCAGGCATCGGCATGAGCCTTTATGCCAGCGGGCTGGTCTATTCGTCCGTGATCCGGGTCACATTGCTGTTCTATCTCACACCAATCTGGTCGACAATCTTCGGCGTGTACTGGCTTTCCGAACGCCTGCGTCCCGGGCGCATCCTCGCCATTGTGCTTGGCCTGGCCGGATTGTGGCTGTTGCTGGCCAGCAACGACACGACGACCCTACCTCTGAACGCGGGCGACCTGATGGCGTTGTTGTCGGGGGTATTCTGGGGCCTGGGTGCCACCGGCATCAAGAAATGGCCAAAGGCCCCGACGATGATCACCACGGCGGCCCAGCTAACCGTCACATCCCTGTTCTGCATCATTCTGGGCCTGTTTGTCTTTGGCGATGACCTGCCTGGCATGGATGTGATCCTGCCCGCGCTCCCCATCGCGATGGGTGCGTCGATACTGGTGCTGTTACCCAGTGTGGTGGCGATTTCTGGGCCTCTAAACGGCTGTTCCCGGGCCGGGTCGGCATTCTGATGATGTCCGAGGTTCTGGTGGCAATCCCCTCGGCCAGCCTGTTGTTGCCAGACGAAAGCATGACATTCTGGCAATGGGTCGGCGGTGCCATCATCCTGATCGCCTGCCTTGTCGAAGTCGCCGCCGGAGACGACATCGCCGTTTGACCCCTCACCGGCCCCGTCACCCGCAAAGAAAGCCTGAAAGGCTTGATGAGCGCCGCTGCAGTTCAATCACCCTCGGCGTAACGCGCTTCCATGGCGAAATACTCGTCAAATCCAATACGGGTCTTGATCTCGTCAAATGGCATCAGGTGGTCGGGCGAAACCTGCCCCGTTTTGAATTCGGCCAAAGCCCCGGTCATTGCCTTCATCGCCGCCGACAAAAGTGTCAGCGGATAAGCAGCAATGGAATAGCCAATTTCCTGCAAGGTCTCAGGCGGCAGATTGGGCGTTAACCCTCCCTCCAGAAGATTGGCCATTGTTGGCCCGTCCAGTCTCTCACATATCCGGCGCATTTCCGCTTCGGTCCGGGGGGCTTCGACAAACAAAATGTCGGCGCCCAGATCATGAAATATCGCCGCCCTCTCAATCGCCTCGTCCAGCCCGTGGTCATGGCGCGCATCAGTGCGTGCAAGGATCAGAATATCGTCGTCCTCGCGTGCCTCAACCGCCGCGCGGATGCGCAGGGCGGCTTCGTCCCGGCCCACCACCGCCTTGCCCGCCGTATGGCCACAGCGTTTGGGGGCCAGTTGGTCCTCGATCATCACGGCGGCGAATCCAGCCTGCGCGAACCCCTGAACAGTCCGTCGCACGTTCATTGCGTTGCCATACCCGGTGTCACCATCGCCAATCACCGGGATGGTGACGGCATTGCAGATATTGCGGCCCTGATCGACCACTTCGCCATACGACATCAACCCCGTATCCGGTAACCCAAGCCGCGCAGCAGAGGCGGCAAAGCCAGACATAAAGGTCAAAGGAAACCCTTCCTGTTCGATCAGCTTGGCCGACAGGGGATCAAAACAGCAAGGCATAGTAATGATCTCATCCCGTGCCAGCAGGGCGCGCAATTTGTCAGCGGCTGGGTTTGTCACAGGTTTCGTCATGGCATCCTCAGAACAGTTTATAAGGAATATACAACGCCAGATCTTGCCAGACCCAAAGCAGCGCCGCGGTGCAGAGCATCATCAGTGCAAACGGCCACGCACCTTTGACCACGCTTTCCAGCCGCGCCTTGCCCACCGCCTGAATGATGAACAGGTTCAGGCCCACCGGAGGGGTGATAAGCGCAGTTTCGATCAACACCACAAAGAAGATACCAAACCAGATCGGATCAATCCCCATCCCTATCACGGCGGGCAAAAGCACCGGCACCATGATCAGTAGCATCGACAAAGCCTCAAGGAAAAAGCCGATGATCAGCAGCACACCACCAACCGCCAGAATGAACAGCGTCGGCGAGGAAATATTGGCAAGCAGATAGCCCGAAATCGCCTGCGGGATCAGATACAGCGTGATCGCGTATGAGAACACCTTGGCCCCGGCGATGATGATAAAAATCATCGCCGTGGTGGTCAGGCTGTCGGACACCGCCAGTTTCAGCTTGGCCCAGTCCATCCGCCCCATCAGGAACGTCATGATCATCGCCACGACAAAGCCCACGCCCGCGCTTTCTGACGGGGTGGCGATGCCGGCATAGATCGAGGTGATGATTACGACTGCCAGAAGGACCGTTGGCAGGGCCATGAATGTGGCGCGCAGCCGTTCGCCCCATGGGGCCTTTTCGATGGCCGCCGCCGCTCCCATCCGGCTGTATACCATGGCATAGATGATAAAAATGGTAGCCAGAAACAGGCCGGGGCCAATGCCTGCCAGAAACAACGTGGGAATCGATGTCTCGGTGATCACGCCATAGATAATCAGCGGGATCGACGGCGGGATCAGAATGCCCAATGTGCCCCCGGCGGCCAGTTGTCCAAGGATGAACGGTTCGTCATAGCCGCGCGATTTCATCTCGGGGATGGCAACCGTGCCAATGGTGGCGGCGGTGGCCACGGACGAGCCTGATATGGCCGAGAACAGTGTGCAACTCATGATCGTGGCCACACCCAAACCGCCGGGCCAATGGCCAACCCAGGCCTGAACGGCGGCAAACAGATCACGCCCGACGCCGCCTTTGAGCAGCACGTTGGACATCAACAGGAACATCGGCACAGCCAGCAACTCAAAGCTGTCCATCGAGCCGAACAGGCGTTGGGGGATGGCGACAAGCGGCAGGCCTTTGATGGCCAGCAGAACCGTTCCAAGGGCGCCCATGGCAAAGGCCACGGGGACACGAAGCAGGAGCAAGCCAATCAGGCTGCCAATGATCAGAACAGATTCCATTTCAATGTCCCAACGTCTGTTCAGGCAGATCGTTTACATCCCAAGTCCATATCTTGATGATCTCGGCCACCGATTGCAGCGCCATCAGACCAAACCCAACCCAGATCGCCGATTGGATGAACACCTTGGGCACCGCCAGATAGCTGTCGGTGGTATGGCCAGCAGCGGTTGATTTCCACCATATATCCAGCCCGTATTTCACCGTCACCACGCAGAAAAATATCACCACGCCCAAGGCAAATGTGTCGATCACCCGGCGCATAAAGGTGGTGGGATCGCGAAACGTCACATCAATGATGATATGGCTTTTGTGTTTCAGAACATACGAAATCGCCAGAAATGCCGCCCAGACCTGAAAGATGCGGGAAACTTCATCAACCCAGATGGTCGGCTTGATCAACGCATAGCGCATGAAAACCTCGAAACAGACAAACAGGCCGACGGCAAAGAACATCCATGCGGCCACCCGCCCGGCAAGCTCTGACACGCCGTCCATAGCCCCGACAAATCGTTGCATATCCCATCCCCCGGTTCTGTTTGAAATTGGCGCACCACCGTCCCGGGCCTGACCCGGGACGGCGGTGAAATCGTGAGACCCCGGAGTAAATCCGGGGCCCGCTGGTTTTACTTCGCCGCCTTGACCGCAGCAACTGCTGCGGCACCGGTATCACCCGCCTCAGCTACAAACCGGTCAACAACGCCCGCCGTCGCTGCAACCCATTCGGCGCGCTCTTCGGCAGTCAAGGTAACAACGGTCATCTTCGAGGTAACTTCCTCAACCGCTGCCACTTCCTGCGTATAGATCGCATTGCGCAGGTTGGCTTCGACTTCGGCAGCAGCCTCCATGATGATGGTCTGATGCTCGGCCGACAGACCTTCGAAGAAGTCGTTGTTCATCACGGCCAGGAATTCAATCGCGCTGTCGTAGGACAGGGTCATGTGGTCCATGACTTCATAGAGTTTGCGGGATTTGACGGCTGATGCACCGGTCATGCCCACGTCAACAGCACCTTGCTGATAGGCAAGGAACTGCTTGGAGCCGGACATGAGGGTTGGCGCGCCACCCAAAGCCTCAACCGTCCAGCCGTGAATTTTGCCATAGGTGCGGACCTTTTTGTTCTTCATGTCGCCGGGGGTGCGAATTGCGGACCCGTTGGAAAGGTAAATGTTACGCCCAAACGCCTGCCACCACAGAACCTTGTTGTTGGTTTCAGCTTGAATCGCTGAATCCAGCGCCTCTCGCATGGCGGATCCGGACGCTACCGAGGCGCGCAAATGTGCTTCGTTCTCAAAGATGAAGGGAATCGCAACCACATCCACCGCTGGCACCGCGCCAGTAAAGCGACCAAGGAAGGCCGATCCGGCTTCGACCGCACCAGAGCCAACCGCTTCGGGGACTTCCTTGTCCTTGAACAACTGAGCCGAGTCAAACAGTTGCAACTGCAGTTCGCCGCCTGATTTGGCTTCGATCAAGGCTTTGAAATCCAGCCAGTTCTGGCCCAGAGAATGGGTTTTCGGCAATTGCAGGGTGACGCGGATGGTTGTCTCAGCAGTCGCCATTGCCCCGCCAAAGGCCATAGTTCCGGCGCACAGTGCACCTATCAGAAAATGTTTCATTATCGTTCCTCCATGTTGTTATCCGGTGCTATTCACCGTTTCCCGGCGAAACTTGCATATGTCACGAACACTTGTCAATTGTACTGACCAATCACACCACCAAGCCCGACAGGATGATTGCCAGCCCGACCAATCCAATGGTGATTTTGGCAATGATGGACCGCGCGCCAATCAACCCATGCGACAGGATTGCCAGCCCAAGCGCCATTCTGAGGAATGCCAGAAGGGCGGGCAATGGCGCGTCGGCGACACGCAAAATATCGGGGTTGGCGATCATTCCCAGAGGAATCACATAAAGACCAACGCCCAGCGCCATGGCACTGATCGCCACCTTGATCCAGTTCTCACCGATCATACCGGCAGCGATAAACACAGCCCCGCAAACGGGGGGGGTGATGGTGGACAAAAGGGCGAACCAGAACACAAACAGATGCGCCTGCAAAGGCTCCAATCCTTGCTGGATCAGGGCGGGTCCGGCGACCGAAACGCAGATGACATAGGCGGCGGTGGTCGGCACTTCCATGCCGAGGATCAGGCAGGCAAAGGCGGTCAGGAGCAGGGAAGGCCAGAGCAGGCCACCCGAGCCGGACAGCACCAGTGAGGTGATCTTGACGCCAAGGCCGGTGATCGACAAGACGCCGATGATGATCGACGCGCAAAAGATGATCGAGGCGATCATTGCCATTTGTTTCGCGGCGTTCAGCAAGGCGTTCGAGAATCGCTCGGCGATCAAGGCAGGGTCAAAGCGGCCCTGGCGGTTGAAGAATAACAAGATGGCCGCGGCAAGAATTGCAAGACACGCGGCGTATTGCGGCGTGAACCCGGGGCCGAACATGCCCCACATAAGGACTGAGAAAGGGATCAGGAAAAAACCCGATGTAATCAGAACATCCCGCGCACCGGGTTGTTCAGCGGCATCAACCGGGCGCAGATCATAGCGGGTCGCATAGGCGTTGATGCCCATCCAGACGGTGAAGAAAAACAGCACCGACGGCAGGATCGCCGCCGCCATGATGCCGGTATAAGGCACGCCCGTCAGCTCAACCATCACAAACGCCCCGGCCCCCATCAGGGGCGGCATGATCTGACCGCCGGACGAGGCCACGGCCTCGACCCCGGCCGCCAGTGCCTTGGGGTATCCCAGCCTTGTCATGGCCGGCAGGGTGATCGCCCCGGTTGAGGCGACATTGGCCGAGGCCGACCCCGAGATTGAACCGAACAACGCCGAGGACAGCACCGAAACCTTGGCCGCCCCGCCTTTCAGCCGCCCGGCGGCAGCAGTGGCAAGGTTCATGAACCCCTGCCCGGCTTCGCCTGCGTTCAGGACGGCCCCGAAGATGACAAAGATCGACACCACGCCGACAGAGACGGCTGTGAGGCTACCCCAGATGCCACCTTCGGCGATGGTCATGGTGCCAAGGAAACTTTTGAGCGGGGTGCCGGAATGGCCGAACTCACCAGGTATGGCAGCGCCGAATAAAGCATATGCAAGGGCAGAGATGGCGACCAAAGGCAAAGGCCAACCAATCGAACGACGGGCGGCTTCGACCACGCAGACCAATAGGGTGATCGCGAGAGCGATCTGGAAGTTGCCTTCGAGATAGCCGTATTGGTCACTTAGCTGGTCATGGTTCAGGGCAATCCAAAGGGCCGAGGCCACGCCGAGAATGGTCAACATCAACCCGGAGTACAGCGCCAATTTTGAGCTCGCTTTGTAAACAAACACCCAAGGCAGCACAAACGCCAGATGCAAAGGCCGACTAACCAGATTGGGCACCAGCCCGGAAAAAATTAATCCGATGTGGAAGGCAACCATCAACGTCGCCAGACCCAGCCACAAGGTTGGTGCAGGGCCGATCGTTCGTTTTGCCATCACCACAACGCCGCATCCATTTTCTGATCTAATAGATGTGTAGGGTGGGTGAAACCCACGCACCGCAACAGTTGAAAATGTCGCGAAACGTGGGTTTCACCCACCCTACATTTGATATCTGCGGTCAGATCAACGGCACCCGACCGCAGCCAACATTACTTCTGAGCGTCGCTCAACTCAAACCCGGCTTCGATGTAATAGCGCACCGCTCCGGGGTGGATTTTGCCTTTGATATGGCCCATCAACCCCTGATCAACCCCGTCCCACCAGGCCGCTGCCGCACCCATAGACGCTTTGCTCTCCCAATAGGTTTTGGTCAGCGCATACGCCGTGTCATCGTCCATCTTGGTGGTGGTATAGGCGACAACCGGCAAGGATGTGGTGATGATGTCATTGTCCTGCCCGGCATAGGTTCCCGCCGGAATGACCAATCGCGCACGCTTGCTTGTGGCGATCTGATCATCGTTCAGTGACAGGACATGCACGCCGGTCGATGCCGCCGCTTCGATCACATTCGGGGCCGGGAACGAACCCGCCGTGACAAACCCGTCGATCTGGCCGTTCTTTAACGCAGGCACGGCGCCGGAAAGTTCCACATCGGCAATGGTAACCTTGCCTTCCAGCCCGAACAGCTTGAGGTATTTCGCGCCCTCTCGTGCCCCGAACGAGCCTTTGCCCAGCAGGATAGTCTTGCCTTCCAACCCAGCGAAATCAGTAACGCCGGATCCGGACGACATAACAAAATGCATGGTCAGCGACGGGATCGGGAACAATGCGCGGATCTCGTCAAAGGCCGGGTCGCCTTTGCCTTCGAACATTGCCTTGCCGCCTTTGGCCAGCCGGACCAGCACGGGCGGCGTTGTGAACACATAATCGCCGCCGCGCGCGCGCACTTCCATGACGTTCTGGACTGACCCCTGGCTTTCCTCGACCGTGACGATGATGTCGCCGTTTGATCCGGCCTTCATCGCTTCGGCGATCTGCACCGCCATCTGATAATAGGACGATGTGGTTTTGGCCGACTTGTACGTCACCCGTGTTTCGGCCTGCGCTGACGCGCCCAATGCCAATGTCACGGCGCAAAGCGCGCCTGTCAGAATGTTTCGCATATTTTCTCTCCCTGATATGTGCTCAGGCATCTGGTGCCTGTTCGGCGTGAAGGTGCAATGCACCCTTATCCTTGTCAAGTTAGGGACGCATCCCTGCAGGTGGATTATTTGTTGTGATAGTCGCGGAACCAGCTGACAAATTCGTTCACCCCATCGCGAATATCGGTCTGGGGCTTATATCCTGTCAGGTTTTGCAACAGGCTGGCGTCAGCCCAAGTGGCGGGCACGTCGCCGGGTTGCATGTCCATATAGTTGCGTTTGGCTTTGATCCCCAAAGCGCCTTCGATCGCATCAATGAAATCCAGCAAGCGGACTTTGTCAGAGTTTCCAATGTTCACAATGCGATAGGGCGCGACAGGCGAAAGGCTGTCCCATTCGGGGATGTCCGCGTCAGGTTCAGGCCGCACAGGGGGCGTGTCAATCAACAGGCGGATGCCACGGACAAGGTCGCTGACATGGGTGAAATCGCGGTACATGTCGCCGTGGTTATAGATGTCGATAGGGCGGTCATTCAGGATCGC
>DAOUQK010000410.1 GCA_030625695.1 Paracoccaceae bacterium
TCCAGATCAATCGCCCGGCACAGGTCCATTCGGACGGTTACATCAAAGCCAAGCCTGGCCGCGTCCACAGCCGAGAAATGCACGCAGAAATCTGTGGCCAGACCAACCATCGTCAACCCGGTGATATTCCGGGTCCGCAGATATCCTTCAAGCCCGGTGGGCGTGCTTTGGTCGTTCTCGAAAAACGCCGAATAGCTGTCGATATCGGCACGAAACCCTTTGCGGATGATAAGGTCGCCATCCACCCGCAGGTCGCTGTGAAACGCAGCACCTTCAGTACCCTGAACGCAATGATCCGGCCACAGTACCTGCGGCCCGTAAGGCATGTCGATCATCTCATAGGGACCTTTGCCCGCATGCGACGACGCAAACGAAGAATGTCCCGCCGGGTGCCAGTCCTGAGTCAGGATAACCGCCTCATACTCCGCCATAAGCGCGTTGATACCTGGTACGATCACGTCACCTTCCGGCACTGCCAACGCACCTCCGGGGCAGAAATCATTCTGAACGTCGATTACAATCAGGGCATTGGGCATATTGGTCTCCTTGCCTGACAATCGGTAAGTGGCTTGGCCCCCCGCGTCAATGCAGGCCCTTGCCAGCGCCGCCCCCGGGGGTTAATTCGCGCCCCATGTATATAATCGCCGCACTCTATCATTTCACCCGCTTCGCCGACCCGGCCACCCTGAAACCGGACCTTTTGGCCCTGTGCCAGTCCGCCCACGTCAAAGGCACGCTGTTGCTGGCTCGCGAAGGCATCAATGGCACCATCGCCGGACCCCGCGCCGGGATTGACGCCGTGTTGGCGCATATCCGCGCCCTTCCAGGCTGCGCCGATCTGGACTGGAAAGAGGCCACCGCTGATGAACCACCCTTTGCCCGTATGAAAGTACGGCTAAAACGGGAAATCGTCACCATGGGCCAGCCGGACATCGACCCGCGTGCCCGCGTCGGCCATTATGTCGAACCCGAGGACTGGAACGACCTGATCCGCCAACCGGACGTCGCGCTGATCGACACCCGCAACGATTACGAAGTGGCGATTGGCAGTTTTGAAGGTGCAGTAGACCCAAAAACCGACAGTTTCGGTGAATTTCCCGCCTGGTGGGAGGCTAACAAACAGCGCTTTCACAACAAACGCATCGCCATGTTCTGCACCGGCGGCATCCGCTGCGAAAAATCCACCAACTACCTGCTGGGTCAAGGCGTCGAAGATGTCCTGCACCTAAAGGGTGGTATTCTGCGATACCTCGAAGAAACGCCACAGGACAACAGCACCTGGCAGGGCGAGTGTTTTGTCTTTGACGGCCGCGTCAGCGTCGGCCACGGCCTGAAAATCGGCCCGCATGAACTATGCCACGGCTGCCGTCACCCAATTCTGCCAAGCGACAAACAACGCCCCGAATACGAAGCAGGCGTCTGTTGTCACCTGTGCCACGACAAAACCTCAGACACAGACAAGGCCCGCTTTCGGGAACGCCAAAAACAAATCACTCTATCTCGTGAACGTGGCCAGGACCATCTGGGCAGTGCTCAAACTCCCTCATCTTTGGCCCCCTAATATCCCCGCCGGAGGCTTCTGAACAAACCGTAAGCACACCGAGCGAAACTAAGCCGCTATACCATCTGAGTCTCGCGCGTCCGGGTGCGCAACAACAACGTGACAATGATCGCGATATTCAGCCCATTCCAGACAATGCCGTTAATAAACGCCATTACATAACTACCGGTCAGATCGAATATCCACCCGGTCATCCACCCGCCCAGCGCCATGCCCAAAATTGTCAGCATCAGCACAAACCCAACCCGCGCCCCGGCCTCTTGAGGGTTCATATATTCGCGCACCACCAGCGCATAACTGGGAACAATCCCGCCCTGCGATAGCCCGAACAACGCGCTAACGACATACAATGAAACCATGCCATCGAACGGCAAAAACAGCATAAGCGCCAGCATTTGCAACACTGACCCGGCAAGCAACGTAATCACTCCACCAAGCCGGTCAGCGACC
>DAOUQK010000241.1 GCA_030625695.1 Paracoccaceae bacterium
CTATGGCGGTCCGGGGTGTGATGCGTTGCGTCAGGCGTTGGGGCAGATGAACGGGCTGGATCCCGGGACGATTATTTGTGGCAACGGGTCAGAAGAGCTTTTGGATGTGATCGCCCGCAACTTTGCCCGTCCGGGAGACGAGATTCTGATTTCTCAGTTTGGCTACATCCAGTTTGAAATGACGGCGAACCGGCTGGGGGCGACTTTGGTCAAAGCGCCTGAGGCCGGGTTTGTCAGCGATGTGGATGCTTTGCTGGCAGGCGTTAGCGCGCGAACAAAGTTGGTATTTCTGGCCAATCCCAACAATCCGACCGGCACGGTTCTGGGGCTTGAGGAACTGGAGAGGCTGGCGCGGGGCCTGCCACCGCAAGTGGTTCTGGTGCTGGATCTGGCGTATGGCGAATTTACCGGTCCTGACTATTGCGCAGACGTGCATGCGTTGGCGCAGCAACATGAAAACGTGGTGGTCACAAGGACCTTTTCCAAAGCTTACGGTTTGGCCGGGCTACGGGTTGGTTGGGCCCATGCGCCGGAATGGATGATGCCGGGGTTTTACGGCGCGCGCGGCATGGGCAGTGTCAATGCGATGGCGCAGGCGGCGGCGGTGGCGGCATTGCAGGATATCGACATCGTTCAGGACCGGGTCGCCCGGATCGTGGCCGAGCGCGCGAGGGTCGCGGCAGAGCTTGCCGGGATTGGCATTTCATCCCTGCCCAGTGGGGCAAATTTTCTGATGGTCACGCCGGATGGTGCCGGACCGAAAATGACCGAGGCACTGGTTGAATACCTGTTTGACGAGGCCGGGATCATCGTTAACCGCACCCGAGAGGCGGGGCTAGAACCCTATCTGCGCTTTAGCCTTGGGTTGCCGGAACATAACGATCTGCTATTATCCTGCACACGCACGTTCATGACACGTCACAGGCTTTAACCTTTGGGTGGCATCTTGTCCAAATGCCGTAGCATCGCAACAAAGGCCCCAAGACGGTCACGTTGATAGGTAGGGATATCAAGGTCTGAATAATCCAGAAATCCCTGACCATCCCGCAACCCGTTGCGCCCGGCCTTCATATTGTCGCGGATGATTTGTGGCGCGTTATAGCGGTCTTGCCCGGTGGCTTGCGACAGGTATTGGCTGGCGTGAAACAGGATGTCTCCACCACCCCAATCAATGAACTCCGGCAATCCAAGCACGGCAAAGCGAAAGCCAAAGCCGTATTTGGTGGCCTTGTCCACGTCTTCGGCGCTGGCCACACCTTCTTCGACGATCCGCGCCGCTTCGTTCATTGCCAGCGCCTGAATGCGTGGCACGATATAGCCGGGGCTGGCAGCACAAACCACCGGCACCTTGCCCATGCGTTCCAGCAGGGATTTGAGGTGGGATGTTACCGCAGGATCGGTCTGTTTACCCGGTGACAATTCCACCAATGGCACCAGAAAGGCCGGGTTCAGCCAATGGGCGTTCAGGAACCGGCCCGGATGGCTGACAAACCCCTGAAGCTCATCTGAAAGGATGGTCGAGGTGGTCGAAGCGATGATGACCTCATCGCGGGCATGGGTCGAAATCAAGGTGAATGCGTCGCGTTTAATGTCAATCACCTCGGGCACACCTTCAAAGATCACGTCAGCGTCGGCCAGAGGGGTGGCCGCGTTTTCGAGGGCCAAAACGGTGACACGGGCCAGCACACTATCAACTTCATCCGGGTTCAGCATGGCGAACCCGGCCAGCATGGTCAGGGTTGCGCGCAACTCGTCCTGTATTTGGATTTTCAGATCGGTGAACGCCGCAGGTTCTCGCGGTTTGGCGTCGATCAGGGCCACCTCATGCCCGCCGTAGGCAAAAGCGATGGCCATGCCCCGGCCCATCCGACCGGCCCCGACCAGCGCAATTGTTTCGCGGGGCGGCGTCACAGACCGAAGTCCAGCATGGCACGCATTTCATTGCGGTTCAGACCAGCCAACCCAAGTGTTTCTAACGTGCGCCCCGAGGCCCGAAAGTCGGTGTCACAAACGGCTGACGCCACAGCCAGCAACCCGGCGGCTGTTGGCACAGGCACTTTGGCCCATTCGCCAACCGAGACCAGAAACGCCAAGCCCAATGCCACATCTTCGCGCATATAGCGGTGATCGGTCAGTTCCAGTTTTTCCCGCCAATCACCACTATCGGTCAGCTTATCATGGGCCATATTGCCGTACATCCATTCATCGCCACCCGGAGTGTAATGATCTGCCAGCGGGAAATGCGGCGCATCATACCCAAGTGCCTCGCGCACGGCCATGCGTTCGCCGTCCAGCCGCGTGGTGACACGGCGCACGGACGCTTGGGTGCCTTCGTTGTGAATGTCCCAATGATCGAAATGTTCAATTGGCCCGGCGTTCATAATGATCAGTGGCGGGTGAATGATTGGCCCGGCATTCATCAACGCACCCGACAAGGCATCGCCACAATCCTCGACCGCCGGATAAGCGCGCCGGATCACCGCCAGCGCGTGGTCGGCATTACGGCGCGGGAACACACCCGTCGGCAGGCGGGTGGCGCGGGTTGTGATGGCGATGGTATCGTCACCATGTTTCCGGGTCAGATAAGGCAGTGTGCCAGCCTCGGCCAGGCTGATATCAGCCGTATTGCCGGCGTCGCGAATGATGCGGGCCATCATCCAACTGCCGAAGGTGCCGGGGGGCAGGAAAATCACCTGTCCATCAACCAGATGATCGCCAAGCGCGCGGGCAATGTCGGCCTGAGCGTTGGCCGGGGTCGGGCAGACAATCAGCTCGGCGCCGGAGATCGCCGCACCAATGTCGTCGGTCGCCATGGCCAGCGTGACGTCTGTGGATCCGGTGTAATCGGTCAGGGTCAGCCGGTTGTCTTTTGCATTCAACGCTTTGATTCCTGCGCTGTTGCGACGCCAAAGCCGAACCCGGTGGCCTTGGTGCGTCAGATCGACCGCCGCCGCCAAAGAGCCGTTTCCACCGCCAAGAGCTGCTATTTCCATGTTCGGAATTCCTTTCTGTCAGTTTTTAAGTTACCTTAAACGGGTAATTATTTAGGTAATTCAATATCTTGAGCTTAACACACGTACGAAAATCGAAACCCGCCCAATGATAAGTCTTGCATTAGTTAACTGAAAATGCATCTTTTTTGCAGGGACATCACTAAATAAATCCACCAAAAACACGGGAGAATACCTATGACTATGTTCAATCGACTTTCCTTGAAGGCAACGACGGCGATTGCTGCCGCTGTGCTGACGGCGACCTCGGCTATGGCCGAAGACCAGGTGAGTGCCGTTCACGCATTCCCCGGATTTCTGGTCTATACCAAGACCTTCCTGGCCATGGTCGACGATATCAACACCCGTGGGACCGGCATCGTTCATATCACCGTCAAAGGCGGCCCCGAAGCGATAGGCATGTTCCAGCAACCTGCCGCCGTGCGCGACGGTGTGGTCGACATGGTGCACACACCGGGCAGCTTTTACGGCGCATCCGTGCCTGAGATTGACGCTATGGTTGCGGCCACCGTCACACCGATGGAGGCGCGCGCCAACGGCGGTGCCGCTTTGATGGATGCAGCGCATCAGAAACGCATGGGAGTACGACATCTGGGCTGGATCGACGGCGGGGTGCAGTTTCATATCTATTCCGTGGCACCGCCCAAGTTTGACGCCAACGGTGTGTTGGACCTGACCGGTGTGAAGCTGCGCGACAACCCGATTTACCACGCGTTTTTTGAAGCGATGAATGCAACAACCGCATCGATGCCTGCGACCGAAGTTTATGCAGCACTTGAAAAGGGTGTTGTCGATGCCGCCGCCTGGACGTCTATCGGGCTGATGGATCTGAAGTGGGACAAGTTCATGAAATACCGCATTGATCCACAGTTCTACAACACTGACATTGGGGTGATCTTCAACAAGGAAAGCTGGGATGCCCTTAGCCCGGAATCACAAGCCCTGATCGATGAGGTGGTGATCGAGTGGGAGGCCAAATCTTACAATGACCGTCAGGCGGATGTGAAAGCGGACGCAGCAGAGTTAGCCAATCGCGGTATGGAGTTTGTAGATCTGGGTGCCGACGCTTCGGCGCAATACCTGCAAATGGCCGATGATGCGGCCTGGGGACGGATGAAAACCCGGTTGGCCGAGGCGGGCGACGAGGCGTCCTTTGACGCGATGCGAGCGCATTATCACCCGTAAGCGACAAGTTTGATACAGGTTTGATCCGGTGCCTGTGGCCACAGGCACCGGGTTGTTTTTGAGAGGGATAACATGCGAATTCTGGATGCGATCTGCAACTTTCTGGCCATTCTGGCCGGGACCTACCTGGTTGTTATCATGTTTGGAATTGTCATTCAGGCGACCTTGCGTTCGTTCAATTACTCCGGCTCGTCGCATATTTTCACCTTCTCGGAGTATGGGTTGTTGTACATTGTCATGCTGGCCTCACCCTGGCTGGTGCGGCTACGCGGGCATGTGTTCATCGAGATGCTAACCGCCGCCCTGCCAACACACTTCGGGCGGCTGTTTTCGCGCGGGGTTGCGGTGCTCTGCGTGGTGATCTGCCTGTTTCTGGTCTGGTATTCCGGCGCGACAACGCTGCGGGCCTATCATTTCGGCGATGCCGACATGCGCTCGCTTGATATGCCCAAATGGATGTTGTTGGTGTCGATGCCTATCTGTTTCGGGCTGATGGCACTGAATTTCCTGCGCTTTGTGTTCGGGGCCGAGACCCTGCATACCGGACAGGCGGGCGTACATGAATAATTACTTAAGGCGCACCTGCTGATGGAATGGTATGAATCGCTGGCGTTCCTGCTGGGGCTGATCCTGTTTTTCATGTTCCTCGGGGTGCCAATTGCCTTGGCATTTCTGGCCGCCAACATGATTGGTGCGACCTATTTCATGGGTGGGAGCGGCGATCTGGCGCGGCAAATGTCGCGTGGCATCGGCCAGTTGGTGAACAACGCGCTACCAACGGTGACGACATTCAACCTGATGCCAGTGCCGATGTTCCTGTTGATGGGCGAGATTTTCTTTCACACCGGGTTGGCGACAAAGATGTTCTCGGCCGTGGATAAGCTGATGGGGCGTATTCCGGGGCGACTGTCGTTTGTCACGGTGGCCGGTGGCACGGCATTTGCCACCCTGTCGGGATCGTCCATGGGTTCCACCGCGCTGCTCGGTTCGCTGATGGTGCCGGAAATGGAAAAGCGCGGGTATAAGAAACACATGGCGATAGGGCCAATCTTAGGCACTGGCGGGCTGGCGATGCTGATCCCACCATCTGCATTGGCCGTGCTGCTGGCCACGTTGGCCAATCTGGACGTTGGCGCACTGTTGATCGCCGGGGTGATGCCGGGGCTGATGCTGGCCGGGTTTTACGTGCTGCTGATCTTGGGGATGTGCTTGTGGGACCCGGACGCCGCCCCCGCTTATGACGTCGAAGACCACAGTTGGGGTGAAAAGCTGCGCCTGCTGGTGTTGGACGTATTGCCGATGATGTCGATAGTGATCGGCGTTATCCTGTTGATCCTGAACGGCTGGTCAACGCCGTCTGAATCGGCAGCCTTTGGGTGTGTCGGGGTTTTGATATTGGCCATTCTCTACCGCAAACTCACATGGGATGGGTTTGTCAATTCGGTCACCGGCGCGCTGCGGGTGACCACCATGGCCTTGCTGATCATCTTTGGTTCGGCCACATTCTCGGCGCTGCTGGCATTTTCGGGGGCCAGTTCCGGGTTGATCAAATGGGCGACGCAGTTTGATTATCACCCAACCACCATGCTGTTGATCATGTTCGCCATCCTGCTGGTGCTGGGCATGTTCATGGACCAATTGTCGATGATGCTTTTGACAGTGCCGATCTTTTT
>DAOUQK010000098.1 GCA_030625695.1 Paracoccaceae bacterium
ACCGCTTGGTGCCGAATAACGTTTCAATTCAAGGAGAAAGATTTTGAAAAGCGTTCCAACCTTGTTCTTCACCACCGCTGCGGTCTTTGCTCTTACCGGCATGATCTGGGGTATACAGATGTCGGCGATCCACGATCACACCCTGTCTCCAGCACACGGTCATCTCAACCTCATTGGATTTGTGGCGATGGCTGTGTTCGGAGCCTATTATGCCCTAACCCCAAGTGCGGCATCCTCAAAGATCGCGCCCATCCATTTCGGCCTCACGGTCATGACCGTCCTTGTTTTGGTACCCGGAATCGTATTGGCTATTACTGAGACGGGAGAAACACTGGCCAAATTCGGATCGGTTTTTGCCGTGGGTTCCATGGCTTTGTTTTTATTCATGGTTATCCGCCATGGTGTCGGCGATCCAATTCCTAATGATCCCAGGGTTTCGACACCTTCGACGCAGCCTGCAAAATAGACCCAGCGGATTAACCTTTCTTGCGCCCGGGTTCAGCTTGGGTGCAAACAAATCAGATAATAGTTCTTTCACTCCGTTGACCATGTATTTCGATGATATGCCGGTCGGGTTCCAATTCAGAACCGCGTCGCGCACGCTGACGGCGGAAGCGATCAAAGGATTTGCGCAGGAATGGGATCCACAGCCCTTTCATTTGGATGAGGAAGCGGCGAAAGCATCTCCCTATGGCGGACTGATTGCTTCGGGGTTTCACACCATTCTCACCGGCTTCAAGCTGACAGTAGAGGCAAACGTCTGGTCGGAAAGCTCAATGGGTGGGCGTGGTGGATTGGAGTACCTGCGATATCGGCGTCTAAATTGCCGTTTGCCCCCAAAAAGACGCGTATTTCCCTGTAAATTCCCTGTAAACAGGGAAAACGTGCCTGAGACGGGTTCGACGAAGACTGCGACCACCACCATCTCCAAATTCCACTTAATCTAATCAGTTACTTACAGAGCAAATTGTCAAACTTATGTATGAGGTTTGACAGATTACGTTCCCTTTTTGATCTTACCCAATGATGCCATCGCGTCCTCCGACAGTTGCGTGCGGCTTGCAGCCACGGTGTATCGGGTGACTTCGGACAGGGTTTTGTGCCCGCTGATAGCCATGATTTGATGCGGTGTGCATCCGCTTTCTGCCAACATTCGACAGGTTGCCTTGCGCAGACCATGAGGTAACAGGCCAGAAAACCCAGCGTCTTGAACCATGCGTTTGAACCAATTGGTAAAACTCTCGGGCTTCAGCGGCCCGCCACGGTCGGACACCAGAAATGTCAAATTGTCGTTCGGTAAAGAATCAAGGACGCGCTTCAGGTCAGGGTGCAGCGGGATCGAAACTTGCTGGCCCGTCTTTTGTTGCGTGATCGTCAACACATTGTTTCTGACGTGCTGCCTCTGCGGGGGCGAGCGAGCCGCAACAAGCGCGCCCAGACGACGGCGATCAGCTGCGGTGACAGTAAATGTAATTCCCTTGCGCATGCCACAGACTCGCACAATCACAAAAATTTGGAAAAAATTCGGACTCTTACGTTACTGACAATCCACTAGGCGACTGTCCGACCCAGTATCGCGACGGTCTCGGTTCGGCCGCGCACCGATGCCTCGGCCAGGGCGGTCCAGCCTTCGGGTTCCGCGCCCAATCCCGCCTGTTCAAGGATATTCCTTGAGGCAACGATGTCGACACCCAGCGTCTTGGTCATTTCCTCGAGCCGAGCGGCAGTGTTTACGGTGTCGCCGAATACCGAATATTCGAGCCTGTCCTGATCGCCAACGACACCGCTGAACACTTCGCCCCAGTGCAGGCCGACTCCGACACGGACGCCGGACTGACCTGCTGCCACCCGTGTCCGCGACCAGTCGGCCATTTCACGGTCCAGCCCCTCGGCGCAGAAAATACAGGCCCGTGCTGCGGCCTGCGCATCTGCGCCTTCTTCGAAAACAATCATCGCCGCGTCGCCTATGAACTTGTCGATGATGCCGTCCGTGGCGCGGGCGACCTGCGAAACCCGCCTGCGGAATTCTGTCACAAACTCGGTAATCGCCTGGGGCGTCTTGTCCTGTGACCAGCTGGTAAAGCCGCGCATGTCAGTGAAAAGAATGCCCATCTGTTGTCGTTTGCCGCGCCGCAGTTCGGCCAGCCCACCTTCTGCGAGTCTCGGGGCCAGCTGGGCGGGCAGGTAGCGCGTCAGGTTCACACTGTGTTGGGCCTCGGTGATCGAGCGCAACAGAACGGCGCGGGTCCGGACCGATGCAACCACCAGAACCAGACCGGTCAGACCCAGCAGGAACAGGCGCATGAAATTGGGCGGATCCATGAAATAGAACGCCATGGCTTGCGCCTGCGGTGCCATTGCACCCGGCAGGATCATTTGGCTCAACACGAACATACCCGACACGATGAGCAGCGTGATATAGGCCTGAAGCAACGGGTTGAACCGCAAGGTGCCAAAGCTCAGCACCAAGGGCGCCAGCCAGACCGACGGAAAAATGAAGATGTGGCCGCCGGGCAGATTGGTGTTTTGCATGGTCAGCCAGATGCCGGTCAGCAAGAACAGGCAGTCAGCGCTGGCCGATGGCCAAGCCATCCACGGCTGGTACACGCCTCGCTGGTTCGCCAGCCACGACACCAGTCCCAAGGTGAAATAGGCGGCAATCGTGCCGCCCGCATACACCCGTTGCCGGATCAGGACCGGATCGGCCTCGATCGTCTCGGACGAGAGCGAAAGGGCGACAAAGGTAAAACCCAGGCCGAGGGCAACTGCCATGCGCAGAACCGTCACCAGCCGCTCTGCCCTGATTTCGGCCTTGCGGAACACCTCGTAGGTATCAATTTCGTGCGCGCTTCTGATTGTCGTAACCTCGTTGTCTTTGGGTTCCTGACCTAACGGCCCGTCTTTTGCAACAGCCCCTAGCCGCCTTCCCGCCACAGGTAAGGTGTAAGGCTGTCGGTGAATTCGTCAATGAACTCAAGCGCGATCATTGACAATGGACTGGAGATCGGGCGCACGATGGCCATACGATGCGGAAGCTCGGGTCTGAACGGGCGCAATACCAGACCGGTATGTTCATAGGCGCGCGCATCCAGTTCAGACACAACTGAGACACCCGACCCTTCGGCCACAAGAAGACAAGCCGAGGAAAACTGGCGGGCTTGCACCCATGTGGGCATAGTAACACCCCGGCTGGTAAACAGCTCGTCAAGCTCTTGGAAAAAACCGCTGCTGCGGGGCCCGTGGATCATCTTTTCCTGTGCCAGGTCTTCGGGCCATATTTCGGGTTTGGCCGCCAGGGTGTGCCCTTTGGGCAGGACGCACATGGTGCGGACAAGGACAGGTTTGCTTTCCACCGCCGGGTGGCCCGGGAAATTGTCGGTGATGCCACAATCATATTGCTCGCCGATGATCCACTCCAGAATGCGTTCTGGACGGTCCGCCTCAAGGGTGACGGTCACCTGCGGATGGGTTGTCAGGAACCGGGCCAGAACCTGGGGCAGGTGTGTGGTGGCAAATCCGGGCAGACAGGTGATGCGAAGATGCCCGGCTTGTCGTGCCGTCAGGTCATGCGCCAGTTCTTCAAGGTGGCCAACTGAATCCAGAACCCGGCCTACTTCGCTCAGCAGATAACGTGCTTCCTGGGTCGGCACCAATTGCCCGCCGCGCCGGTCAAACAGAGAGAATCCAACCGAATCGGCAAAGCTTGAAATCAGACGGCTTACGGCGGGTTGGGAAATTTCCAGCGCTTCGGCCGCGCGTGTTACGTTGCCAAAGCGGTTCACCGCATGAAAAGCTTCGAGTTGGCGTAGGCGTATCTTCATCTCAAAGCCCTTACGAGAGAGGTGTTTGCGGTAACTTTGGACCATTCTAGCATAAGTATAACAAAACAACATGAAACAGGGCGGAAAACTTTCGTTTGTATTATGAAATCGCTTGTGTTTTGCTCTGATGTAAGTTGGCCCGCCGGGGTTTTGCCCCCGCGCGGCGTCAACAGAAAAATACTGCTAAACTCAGGGAGAAAGAGAATGAAGTCACGTTTTTTGGGTACGGTTCTGGCCGGAATGCTGGCGTCGGTTGCGACGATGGCCGCGGCACAGACCGAAGTGCAATGGTGGCACGCGATGGGCGGGGCCGGCGGTGAGCGGGTCAACAAGATCGCTACCGATTTTAACGCATCGCAGTCCGATTACACAGTAACGGCTGTGTATAAGGGCAACTACACCGAAACAATGACGGCCGCGATTGCTGCGTTCCGCGCCAAGGAACATCCGCAGATCGTGCAGGTCTTCGAAGTGGGTACTGCGACGATGATGGCCGCCAAAGGTGCGATTGTGCCGATGGAAAAGCTGATGAAGGACGCAGGCGAGCCGTTTGACAAGAGCGACTATCTGCCTGCCGTCATCTCATATTACCAGACGCCGGATGGTGAATTGTTGTCGATGCCGTTCAACAGCTCGACTCCGGTTCTGTGGTACAACAAGGACGCGTTTGACGCGGCTGGCGCCAAAGTTCCTGAGACATGGGGCGAAGTTAAGACCGCCGCGCAAAAGTTGGTTGATAATGGCATGAAATGCGGCCTTTCGTTTGGCTGGCAGTCCTGGGTGATGCTCGAGAACTTCTCGGCCTGGCATGATCTTGAGGTTGGCACCAAGGAAAACGGCTTTGCCGGGTTTGACACCGAATTCACCTTTAACAATGCCAAAGTGGCGGCGCGTCTTGATGATGTGGCTTCCATGTCCGAAGGCGGGTTGTTTGTCTATGGCGGACGGCGCGGCGACAGCCTGCCGATGTTCACCAATGGTGAGTGCGGCATGTGGATCAACTCGTCAGCCTATTATGGCGGGATCAAAAATCAGGCTGGGTTTGAATTTGCCCAGACCATGCTGCCGCTGGATACTGATGTGGCCTCGGCTCCGCAGAACTCGATCATTGGCGGCGCGACCTTGTGGGCGCTGGGTGGACATACGGACGACGAATACAAAGGTGTGGCCAAGTTCATGACCTACCTGTCGTCAGCCGAGGTTCAGGCATGGTGGCATCAGGAAACCGGTTATGTGCCGATTACCAATGCCGCTTATGCGTTGTCACAGGAACAGGGGTTCTATGACTCTAACCCGGGCACTGATACCGCCATCAAACAGCTGAGCCTGAACACGCCGACGCCAAATTCGCGCGGCATTCGTTTTGGTAACTTCGTGCAGATCCGCGACGTGATCAATGAAGAGATGGAAGCGCTTTGGGCCGGTGACAAAACTGCGGTACAGGCACTGGATGCCGCTGCCGAGCGCGGCAATGCCCTGCTGCGGAAGTTCGAGCGTTCGGTGAAGTGATCCGAACCTGAATGACCTTCGACATGCCGCCCCCGTTCAGGGGCGGCATGTTGTCCTTTAATCCCCAAGACACCCTGCTCCGGAGAGCCTGATGCTAAAACGTGTGCATTTTCCGCCCTCGGTTCTACCTTACCTGCTGGTGGCCCCGCAGGTCATCATCACGCTGGTGTTTTTCATCTGGCCGGCCAGTCAGGCGCTGTATCAATCGTTTCTGATCGAAGATGCGTTCGGGCTCAGTTCCGAATTTGTCTGGTTCGAGAATTTCGTCTATCTTTGGAATGACGAGATCTATTTGGCGACCTTCTGGCGTACCGGTTGGTTCTCGCTTGCGGTGGCCGGGCTGTCGATGTCTTTTGCTCTTGTGTTGGCCGGGTTTGCCGACCGGGTGGTGCGCGGGGCGATGATTTATCGCACGTTGCTGATCTGGCCATATGCGGTGGCGCCTGTTTTGGCCGGGGCGTTGTGGGTGTTCATGTTCAACCCGACGCTTGGCATCTTTCCGTATTTCCTGGAATTCGCCGGGATCGACTGGAACCACTATTTGAAAAGTGGTCAGGCGATGTTGCTGGTGATTCTGGCAGCGGCCTGGAAACAGGTGGCCTATAACTTTCTGTTTTATCTTGCCGCCATGCAATCAATCCCCAAAACGGTGATCGAAGCGGCGGCCATTGACGGCGCCGGGCCAATCAAACGGTTTGCCACCATCATCTTTCCGCTGATTTCGCCCACTACGTTCTTTTTACTGGTGATCAACGCGGTCTATGCGTTCTTTGATACCTTCGGCATTATCCATGCGATCACCCAGGGCGGGCCGGCTGGTTCGACCACCATTCTGGTTTACAAAGTGTTCAACGACGGCTTTGTCGGGCTTGATTTGGGCGGGTCGGCGGCACAGTCGGTGATCCTGATGTTCCTGGTGATCTCGATGACTGTGGTGCAGTTTGGATATGTGGAAAGAAAGGTGGAATACTGATGGTTGAACGTCGCCCCTTTATCGTTTTCCTGACCCACTTTATTCTGGTGGTCGGCGTGGTGGCCATTGCCCTGCCGATCTGGATCACCTTTGTTGCCGCCTCTCACTCTGAGATACGCATGACTCAGGTTCCGCTGCCACTTTGGCCCGGTGACCAGCTTTGGGTCAACTTCAAGAACACCCTGTTTGGCAACGGGCTGGAAGGCACCGAAACCGCCCCGGTCTGGCTGATGCTGACCAACTCTCTGGTAATGGCGATGATGATTTCGATCGGTAAGATTGCGATTTCACTGCTGTCGGCCTTCGCTATCGTTTATTTCAAATTCCCGTTCCGCATGGGGATATTCTGGCTGATCTTCATCACCCTGATGTTGCCGGTCGAAGTGCGTATCCTGCCCACCTTCGAAGTGGTGGCACAACTTGGTATGCTCAACAGCTATTGGGGGCTGACGATCCCGTTGATCGCGTCGGCCACGGCGACGTTCATGTTTCGGCAGGTGTTCCTGACCATCCCCGATGAAATGCTGGAATCGGCGCGTATTGATGGTGCCGGGCCGATGCGGTTTTTCTGGGACATCCTGCTGCCGCTGAGCCGGACCAACATTGCCGCGCTGTTTGTGATCCTGTTCATCTATGGCTGGAACCAATACCTTTGGCCGTTGCTGATCACCACCGATCAGGACATGACCACCATCGTCATCAGCATCAAACAGATGCTTGAGGTGGCCGAGGCAAGCCCGCAATGGAACATCGTGATGATGGTCGCCCTTTTGGCGATGCTGCCGCCGATACTGGTGGTTATCGGCATGCAAAAGCTCTTTGTTCAGGGCTTGACTGAAACTGATAAATAGGGCGCTGACATGGCCAATATCAATCTTGTGAACCTGACTAAATCTTATGACAATACGGAAGTGTTGCACCATATCGAAGGGTCAATTGCAGACGGTGAATTCATCGTCATTGTCGGGCCGTCAGGCTGTGGCAAGTCCACCCTGCTGCGGATGATTGCCGGGCTTGAGACGGTGACATCGGGCGAAGTGTTCATCGGTGACAAGATGGTCAACGACGTGGAACCGGCGCATCGTGATATTGCCATGGTGTTCCAGAACTACGCGCTTTATCCTCATATGTCGGTTGAACAGAACATGGCTTACGGCCTCAAAATCCGCGGGTTGCCCAAGGACGAGATCGCCAAACGGGTGCGCGAAGCGGCGGAAATTCTGGAGATCACCGAATATCTGAGCCGCAAACCCCGGCAATTGTCGGGTGGGCAAAGGCAACGGGTGGCGATGGGCCGCGCTATTGTGCGCGACCCGCAGGTATTTTTGTTTGACGAACCTTTGTCCAATCTGGACGCCAAGCTGCGGGTACAGATGCGGCTAGAGATCCGCAAACTGCAAAAGCGCCTTGGGGTCACGTCGATTTATGTCACCCATGATCAGGTCGAGGCGATGACGCTGGGCGACCGTCTGATGGTGTTGAACGCGGGCTATGTGGAACAGTTCGGCACGCCTGTTGAACTGTATCAGTGCCCGGAAACGGTGTTTGTCGCCGGATTTATCGGCAGCCCGTCAATGAATTTCCTGTCCGTCACAGTGGCGGACGGGGTGCTGACGCTGGAAAACGGCGCGACAGTGGCATTTTCCAACGGGCATTCCGGTACAGCACTGCTTGGGGTGCGCCCCGAAAGCCTGATTGCTAATCCGGATGGGGCGGTGCGCCTTAAGGTGGAAATGGTTGAACAACTGGGTGCCAATACGTTGGTGCACGGGCATCTGGAAGGCACCGGCACAGAGATGGTGGCCAGCCTGCCGGGGATCGAAACGGTGGAATCTGGCACGGTTTTGAGGTTTGACGCGCCACAAGAGGCGTTGCATCTGTTTGATGCCGCGACACAAAAACGATTGGAAACCTGACGGTCTCGATCGTCCACACGGGTTTAGGTGTCTTTGGTCGGGTTTCGGCCAAGGGCGGCGCTGGCCTATATCTACGCACAAAGCTGTGATTGAAATGGTGCCAACCAAACACCCTTTAAGTGCAAGTGTCGATCAGGGATGTGAATATACGTGCCTGATGTGACTTGGCGGAAAATTGTCGTCGTTTAGATTAAGAGCACAGTCCCTTCTTCTTTCAGGAATGTATGGGTTGAAAAGTTTTAAGTTAGTGACTAATCACCAACGATCATAAAACTGGAGCACAGAGATGAAACTTGGATACAAGATAAGCCTGATAGTCAATTTGGTTCTGGCGATGGGGCTGGGCGTGGTGGCTTATATGATTGTTTTCCCGCCAAATGTTGAACCTCATGCGGACGGGCGTAGTGTTGTGTTGTTGAGTGCGGATGAACGCAACCTTGTGTTGGGAGAGATGCGCGGGTTGCTGGAGACAGTGCAGGTTGTCATCGAGGCCGCAACCGAAGGGGACATGGAAACCGTCAGCACGGCATCCACTGCCGCAGGAATGGTCGCAGCCGAAGGTGAATCTGCTGCATTGCTGGGCAAATTGCCGATTGAGTTCATGACCCTGGGAATGGGCGCACACAAGGCGTTTGATGCATTGGCACTGACGGCGCAGGGCACGGATGATCCGTTGGTGGTGCTGGGAGAATTAGGCGGGTTGTTGAACTCCTGCACAAACTGCCACTCGGGATATCGGCTTGGGATTGAAGGCGAAGACAAAGAGGAATAGGCGGGATCGTGGCCGGAAAACGCAAAACTGCGCAAGATCGAAAAGCCGAAATTGTTGCCACTGCCATTCGCTTTGCCGCTGAGATTGGGCCTGACCGGGTGACCACACAGAAATTGGCTGATGCGGCTGGCATCAGCCAACCGGCGATCTTCCGTCACTTCCCGACCAAAGCCGATATCTGGCTGGAGGTTGGAAAAGCACTGACTGGCAAAGTCGCACCAACAGCCGAAAAGAAAACCATCCCCGACGACGACCCGTTGGGAGTGGTGCAAGATATGATGATCCGCCATCTGAGGCAGATACAGCAAACACCGGCGATTCCAGCGATCCTGTTCTCGCGCGAATTGCATGCGGAAAATGAGCCGCTGCGGTGTCATTTTGAAACGGTGATGCGGAGCCGACGGGCCGGGTTGACACAATTGATCGGGCAGGCCCGCAAGTCCGGTCACGTATCAAGGGATACCGACGCTGCCGATGTTGCTGCCCTTTTGTTGGCGATTGTGCAGGGAACGGCAATGCGATGGTCGCTTGAAAACCGGTCCTTCGACCTTGTTGGTGAAGGGACGAGGCTGATCAAAGTCGTGATCTCGGGTCTGCAAAACCCGTGAGATTTGGCTGCAAAAGCCGTCGCACAACGCCATATGTCGCAGATTTGTGGCTTTTTATCCGCTTTCCACACGTATAGAGTGTTCTGAATATGGAAAAGCGCCCGGGGGCGCGCAGGCCGCATTTCGGGGAGGAATTAATGGCACATGTTGTAATTTTGGGCGCAGGTCTTGGTGGAGCAATTCAGGCTTTTGAATTGAAAGAGACGCTGGGGGCTGGCGACAAGATCACGGTGGTTTCCAACAAACCGTATTTTCAGTTCACACCGTCAAACCCATGGGCCGGGGTTGGCTGGCGCAAGAAGAAAGACGTTGTTGTCGATCTTGACCCGGTGATGAAGCGGCGCGGGATTGATTTTATCTGTGATGGCGCAGCCAAGCTGGACCCGGAAAGCAACACACTGACGCTCGCAAGCGGGCGCGAGGTTTCTTATGATTATCTGGTGATCGCCACGGGGCCTGATTTAGCCTTTGATGAGATTGAGGGCTTTGGGCCGGATAAGTTCACCAAGTCGGTTTGCCATATCGAACATGCCGTTGAATCGGGCGACAAGTGGGATGAATTTTGTGCCAATCCCGGGCCGATTGTTGTCGGCGCGGTACAAGGTGCGTCGTGTTTTGGCCCAGCGTATGAATACATCATGACCATCGACACGGACCTGAGGCGGCGCAAGATCCGCGACAAGGTGCCGATGACGTTTGTGACGTCCGAGCCGTATATAGGCCATCTGGGCCTGGGTGGTGTGGGTGATACCAAAGGCATGCTGGAAAGCATTTTTCGCGATCGCGATATCAAATGGGTGACCAATTCGAAGGTTGAGAAGTTCGAAGAGGAAGCGGTGTTTTTTGCTGAGTTCAACGAAGACGGCGAACAGATCAAAAAACATGAAGTGCCATTCAAATACGCCATGATGCTGCCGGCGTTCCGGGGCATTCCTGCGTTGATGGGGATCGAAGGGCTGGTTAATCCGCGCGGGTTTGTGATTGTCGATGACCATCAACGCAAT
>DAOUQK010000214.1 GCA_030625695.1 Paracoccaceae bacterium
GAAAGCGATGTTGAGTACACAAGTGGGTGGGCCTGAAACGCTCGAATTGACGGAACTGCCGGACCCTGAGGTGAAAAAGGGCCATATTCTGGTACGGGTGCGCGCCGCCGGGGTGAATTTTCCCGACACGTTGATGATCCGCGACCTGTATCAGATGAAACCACCCCGTCCGTTTGCCCCTGGCGGCGAGATTGCCGGCGATGTGATCGCGGTCGGCGATGGGGTGCAGGGCTTCAATGCGGGCGACCGGGTTTTGGCGTTAACGGGGCATGGAGGGTTTGCCAGCCATATCAACGTGTTGGCGTCCAGTGCTGCGGTGATCCCAGACAGTATGCCCTACGAAGAAGCGGCGTGTTTTGTGTTCACCTACGGCACGTCGCACTATGCCTTGAAGGATCGCGCGCAGCTTAAGGCGGGTGAGTCTCTGTTGATTCTCGGGGCAGCGGGCGGCGTTGGGGCGGCGGCGATTGAACTGGGAAAAGCGGCCGGCGCGCGGGTGATTGCGGCGGTGTCAACCCAAGAGAAGGCAGCGTTTTGCCGGGACCTGGGGGCGGACGAAACATTGATCTATCCGCGTGATTTAGACCGGGACGCGCAGAAGGCTTTGTCGAAAGAGATCAAACGCTTGTCCGGCGGCGAAGGAGTGGATGTGGTTTATGACGCGGTGGGTGGTGACTATGCCGAACCGGCAATCCGGGCGCTGGCCTGGGAGGGGCGGTTTCTGGTGGTCGGGTTTCCGGCGGGCATCCCGAAGATACCGCTGAATTTACCGCTGCTCAAAAGCTGCCAGATTGTCGGGGTATTCTGGGGGGCGTCGGTGTTTCGCAACCCAAAAGCCCACGCCACGAACCTGAGTGAATTGCTTGCGATGTATGCACAAGGCAAGGTCAAGCCGCGCGTTTCAGCGCGGTTTGGGTTGGCGCAGGCGGGGGATGCGATGCAGATGATGGACGATCGCAAGGTGATGGGTAAGGTGGTTGTAATGATTGATTGAAAGGGATTTCACGTCAGGTGGGTGATGTCATTGAACCCGCGCACCACCATCCTGTCGCCCTGAATGACCACCCGGCTGATCGACCCGTTGGCGGCCCCGTTGAAGGCGAAATTACCGGCGCCACTGGCCAGCGCCAAAGCCGCACCAATAACGCCACCATGGACAAACACCGCAACCAGCTGATCGGTGTGGGCGGCGGCGATGCGCAGCAACCCGTCGCGGACCCGCGCCTGCAATTGCGCACTGGTTTCAGCGCCGGGAATTTCGCCCCATTCCTGATTGGCGTTGACGCGGTCGATCACAGGGTGGCCTTGCGCGGCTTTAATTCGGTGCAGCCCCCCTTCCCACTCGCCCATAAAAATCTCGCGCAGATCGGGTTCTATCGACGGGGTCAGGCCCAGATGCGCCACCAGTGGGGCCGCCGTCTGATGGGTGCGTTGCAGGGTTGTGACATAGATCGCCGCAATCGGAGCGGACTTTAGCCGCTCGCCAACATCAATCGCCTGTGCCTCGCCTGCCGGATGCAGCGCCGGGTCGCCGTGGCCATCTTTGAGGGGAAAGGATTCGCCCGGGCGCGCGGGCGCACTTTCGCCGTGGCGGATCAGCAAGATATCGGCAGCCCCTTTTGGTGGCTGATAGATTTTTTGGCGATATTCCTGCGTCATTTAGTATTCTCCGGGTATGAATTACCGGCAAGTTAGCGTTAGCATCAAAAGGTACAAGGGCAATTTCAGAGAGGCGAAAAAATGAGTGATATTGATCAGGCGCTGGCGACATTTCAAGAGCAGATGAATCAGGAGGTTGGTGTTTCAAATTGGATATTGATAGACCAAAAAATGATCGACGCCTTTGGCGACATCACCCACGACGACCAGTGGATTCATACCGATCCGACCCGTGCCGCGGCGGAAACCCCGTTTGGCGGCACCATTGCCCACGGGTTCCTGACCCTGTCGCTGGCCAGCCGGTTTGTTTACGAATGTTTTACACCCCCTAAGGGCCAGGTGATGGGCATCAACTATGGGTTTGAAAAGTTGCGGTTTCTGGCACCGGTCCGAGCCGGCGCAAGAGTTAGGGGGCGGTTTGTGCTGAACAAGGCCGATAAACGCAGCGACACGACAATACTGCGCGAAACCCGACTGACGATCGAAATTGAAGGCCATGAAAAACCAGCACTGGTGGCGGATTGGCTGGGGATGATGGTGTTCGAGGCCGCTTGAAGACGCGTCTGTATATATTCGCAATACTGCATGCGAAAATTAACAAGGTGAAATAGTGACACAAAACTGGACAGGTGCGCATTCCTGAGGCTAAGTGTGATGTAATATTGGGGAATAATGTATCTATGACTGCTGTTCTGGTCCTGAACGGGCCAAATCTGAACTTGCTTGGAACCCGCCAACCCGAGGTTTACGGGGCGACGACGCTTGCCATGATCGAAGACTCGTGCCGTTCGCACGGTGCCGGGCTTGGGTTTGAGGTAACTTGCGCCCAATCCAACAGCGAAGGCGCGATGATTGATCTGATCCACGCAGCGCGCGGCACGCAGGCAGGCATTGTGCTGAATGCCGGGGCGTATACCCACACTTCGGTGGCGTTGATGGATGCGATTGCCTCGGTTGAAGTGCCGACAATCGAAGTACATCTGTCCAACATTCACGCCCGCGAGGCGTTTCGCCATCATTCTTATATTGCACCGGTTGCAGTGGGGCAGATCATTGGCTTTGGCGCGCATGGCTATTTGCTGGCGCTGGATGCGCTAAAGGCACATCTTGAGGGGGCTGCATGAAACTGCGTAAATACCTGCATTTCCTGACCAATTGCAAAAGCCTGGAAGAGCTGTGGTCGGCCCATTGCGAACAAATGGACGAATTTGGCTTTGACCGGTTGATCTATGGGTTCACCCGGTATCGCACTAAAACCTCGCTTGGGGATCCGGAGGATTTCACTATTCTCAGCAATCACAATCAGGATTATATCGACGGCTTCCTGCATTCGGGGTTATTTTTCCACGCCCCGATGCTGCAATGGGCGCTGGCCAGTGAAGGTGCCGCCAGCTGGCGGATGATCAACCAGATGATGGCCAGCGAAACCATGTCCAAAGATGAACGCCGGGTGTATGATTTCAATCAGAAAATGGGCGTCAGCGTTGGGTATACCATCAGTTTCCGCTCGGTCTCGCCCCGGTCCAAGGGGGCGATTTCGATCTGTGCGCGCGAGGGACTTAATCAGGATCAGGCCGATGCGATCTGGGAACAGCATGGTTCGGACATTCATCTGATGAACAACGTGGCCCACCTGAAAATCCTGTCGCTACCCTATAATCCGCCCAACCGCACCTTGACCAAACGCCAGACCGAGGCGCTGGAATGGGTGGGCGATGGCAAGACCATGCAGGACATCGCCCTGTTGATGGGACTGACCACGGCAACGGTAGAAAAACACCTGCGTCTGGCACGCGAATCGCTGGTGGTTGAGACCACGGCGCAAGCAGTTCTGAAAGCGTCGTTGCACAACCAGATGTTCACGTTCGAGGCGTAACGACTGGCTGAAGGGCTGCTCTTCAAGCCCTACGGGGCTTTCTTCGCAGCTTACCTAACCCGGGATTGTTTTGTTTGTACTCCAGTGAATTTCAGGATCCTTGCCAAAGGTAAGGAATACATTACTTTCGCCAAATCACAGAAAATCGCATTGTCGGGATGTTCCGTGAGTGGTGGCTTTGGCCTGGGAACATCAGGAAAAGAACCTTGGTATTTAAAGGCTCTCTGCCCTGTCCGGTTCGGGCGCGCTTTTTCCGCGTTCGGGCCGGAACGTTTGAAAGGCCCCGGTCCATCCCCATTGATCAAGGGTCTTCAAAAAAACCGGAGCGGCGTATTTCGCTGCTCCGGTTTTCCTGCTCTGGAATGAAAAAGCCCCGGACTTGATCCGGGGCCTCATCGATTCGATCGACGGTCATCACATCATCCCGGATCAAGCCCGGGATGATGTGAGTCGCACAGTCAGTCTTGGTTCATCTTGGCAACTTCAGCCGCAAAATCTTCTTTTGCGACTTCGATGCCTTCGCCCACTTCCAGACGCACAAAACCGGTAATTTCGGCCCCGACCTCTTTCGCAGCGGCCCCAACCGTCAGGTCGGGATTGACCACAAACGACTGGTTTAAAAGCGTGACTTCACCCATGTATTTCTTCATCCGCCCGATGATCATCTTTTCGATCACCTGTTCCGGTTTGCCGCTTTCGCGGGCAATGTCCATCTGGACCTTCTTCTCTTTTGCAATCACCGCCGGATCAAGGTCGGCCTCGCTAAGAGCTGCCGGGTTAACGGCGGCGATATGCATCGCTACCTGCTTGCCAAACCCTTCGTCGCCGCCGGTCATTGCCACCAGGACGCCGATAGTGCCCATGCCGGGGGCCGCTGCGTTGTGAACGTAAGACACGACCGTGTCGCCCGTCAGCGTGCTCATCCGGCGCAAGGACATGTTTTCGCCGATGGTGGCGATCATCCCGGTGACGGTTTCACCAACCGTTTTGCCACCCAGATCAGCGCCATTCAGCCCCTCAAGGTCATCGACCCCCATGGCGGCGTCGGCAATTGCCGCGACAGTGTTCTGGAAGTCGGCGTTCTTGGCAACAAAATCGGTTTCGGAATTGACCTCTACAGCCACGCCTTTGCCACCACTAACGCTGACAGCCACCAAGCCCTCGGCGGCGGTACGGCCTGATTTCTTGGCCGCTTTGGCCAGGCCTTTGGTACGCAGAAAGTCAACGGCGGCGTCCATGTCGCCATCGGTTTCGGTCAACGCCTTTTTGGCGTCCATCATGCCGGCACCCGTCATGTCGCGCAGTTGTTTCACTTGTGCTGCTGTGATTGCCATGTCCTGGCCTCCTCGAATATCCGTGAATAACAGTTCGGATGGGGGCAGGTTTGATCCCTGCCCCGTCACCTGTTTTAGTTCTAAGTGCCGATTAGCTTGCGGCTGGTGTCGGCGTCTCTTCGGCTGGTGCGTCAGCTTCGGCAGCAGGTTCAGCCGCCGCTTCTGGTGCAGCTTCGACTGGTGCCTCAGCGACCAACTCTTCCACAGGCGCCTCTTCCATGGCACCCAGATCAACGCCAGCAGCACCAAGTTGTACCGACATGCCGTCAAGTGCTGCACGCGCTGCCAGATCGCAATACAAAGCGATGGCACGGGCCGCGTCGTCATTGCCTGGAATCAGGTAATCAACGCCGTCGGGTGAACAATTGGTGTCAACAATGGCGACAACCGGAATGCCCAGTTTGTTGGCTTCGGCAATCGCCAGCGCCTCTTTTTTGACGTCGATGACAAAGACCAGATCCGGCACAGAACCCATTTCGCGGATGCCGCCCAGGGACGCTTGCAATTTGCTTTGGTCCCGCTCCATGCCAAGACGTTCTTTCTTGGTCATGCCTTCGGTGTCGCCAAGCATCGCTTCGTCGATCTGCTTAAGCCGGGCAATTGATTTGCTGACAGTCTGCCAGTTGGTCAATGTGCCACCGAGCCAGCGGTGGTTCATGAAATACTGTGCCGATTTGTCGGCTGCATCGGAAATCGGTGCCGCCGCCTGGCGTTTGGTGCCGACAAACAGGACACGCCCGCCTTTGGCAACAGTGTCACGGATCGCGGTCAATGCCTGATCAAGCATCGGCACGGTCTGTGTCAGGTCCATGATGTGAATGCCATTGCGTGCACCGTATATATACGGACCCATTCTGGGGTTCCAACGCTGCGTCTGGTGGCCAAAGTGAACGCCAGCTTCTAGCAGCTGACGCATGGTGAACTCAGGAAGAGCCATGCTTTTATTTACCTTTCCGGTTTTATCCTCGGCGGGGGTCTCAGAGCGAATGCTCCAACCGGCGGACCGTTAAGGGATTTCTCCCCCTAAAGGCCCAACCCCGCCTGCGGGTTTGAAGTCGCGCATATAGGACAGGTTTGAGGCGCGCGCAAGGGGGTTAGCGCGCGTCGTCATGGCCTTGCCGGACGATGGTTTCCAAATGCGCGGCCAGCGATTTACGGTTCTCGAAATCCGCCACCTTTACAGGGAGGTGATAAATCACTTCAACGTGGCCCTGCGCCCAGGTCGCCAGGGTTTTGATCAGATGCGGCGCCAGTTCCATATCGCCCCACCAGCCATAATAGCGTTTGGATTGCCCTTTGGGGGGGTGATACAGCACCGTTACAGGTTGAATATACATGTCGTCGCGCAAAACTTGCGTGAAGAACGACGCGAAAAGCGTTGTTTTAAATGGCAAAACCCTAAGGCCATCCGACGAAGTCCCTTCCGGGAAGAACAGCAATTTATGACCGGTCAGAAGGCGTTGTTCAAAGATGTCATTATGTTCGCGCGCGCGACGCGGGTTTCGCTCGATGAACACCGTGCCGGTGGCCCGGGCCAGCCAGCCGATACCGGGCCAATTGGCGACTTCGGCCTTGGACACAAAATAGATGCGTTTACGGGCATTCAGCGCGAAAATATCCAGCCATGAAGTATGGTTCGCTACCACAGCGCCGCGTTGCTGCATCAATTCGCCCTTGGTTTCAAAGCGAATCATCA
>DAOUQK010000199.1 GCA_030625695.1 Paracoccaceae bacterium
GCGAGTCCTTGGCTGGTTTTAGGCACAAGAACTGTTTGTTTGAATACCTTACAATTCTCTAAACGCTCGATTAGCCTGCCTGCATCCTGAACCCAACCCAAAGGCCTCACATGCCCGGACCCCTTGAAGGAATTCGCATCATTGATGCCACCACAATGATTTCTGGCCCGCTTGCCACTATGATCATTGCGGATCAGGGCGCTGATGTAATCAAGATTGAACACCCTAATGGCGGCGATCATTCGCGACATGTCGCAGACCGTCGGGGCGGCTTTGCTTCATCGTTTCTGAACAACAACCGCAACAAGCGATCTGTCACTTTGAACCTGAAAGACCCGCGCGGGGTCGCCGCAGTGCTAAAGCTGTGCGAGACCGCCGATGTATTTGTCCAGAATTTCCGCCCCGGAGTAGCGGAGCGCATCGGTATCGGAGAGGCTGCTATCCGCGCCGTGCGGCCAGATATCGTTTATACCTCAATCGCCGGGTTCGGCTTTAAAGGCGATTGGGCCAACAAGCCGGTTTATGATCCGCTTATTCAGGCTCTGTCCGGTTTGGCCAGCATTCAAGGCGGGTCAGATCAAGCAAGGCCTCGTTTGGTGCGCACAATTTTGCCCGACAAAGTCACAGCCATTCAGGCCAGTCAGGCCATCACTGCGGCGTTGTTTGCACGTCTGCGGACGGGGGAAGGTACACATATCCACCTGTCCATGCTCGATACGTTGGTGGCATTTTTGTGGAGCTCTGACATGTCCGGCTATACCTTTGTCGGTGACGAGGTGGCTGAGGAGAAAGACGGCAAAACCCAGTCTTTCATCGAACTGATTTATCAGACTATGGATGGTTGGATGGCTGTGTCGGCGCACACAGATTCGACGTGGAAAGGTCTGGCTGCCGCCGTTGGACAACCGGAATGGCTCGAAGATCCCCGGTTTAACTCGGTTGCGCTGCGCGAGATCAACAAACCCGCTCGGTTGGAATTGACGCAATCGGCGCTGATCACGGACAGTACCGACAGCTGGATGCGCCGCCTTGGTGCCCATGACGTTCCCTGTGCGCCTGTACTGACCCGGCGACAGATGCACACCCATCCCCAGATCATCGCCAATGGCAGCGTGATTCAGATCGATCACCCGGATGCAGGCCCACTGCGGCAGGCGCGGTCCCCGGCGCAATTCTCGGCAACCCCAATTGATCCGCCAAACCCTGCCCGCCAGTTGGGTGCTGACACCGAAACGGTACTGGCCGAGGCGGGATATTCCGCCGAAACCATCGCCGAATGGATCGCAGACGGCGTCGCCACAGGCGCGCAGAAAGGCGCCACATGATGCACCATCAGCTTGCCGCGACGCCCAAGACCGTCCACTGGGGGCGCTTTTGGTCAGAACTGCCATCGGTGCTGACCGTTGCAGCAGGAGACCGGGTGACGATCCAAACATTCTCGGGTCGCGAAGAAGTCCTGCCCGCTGAGGGTTCGGGCATGACAGTTGCCACAGAGCACAGCAAGATCTTAGAGGCGCACTTGCCACGTCACGCCCATCTTCTGACCGGCCCTGTGGCAATCGAAGGCGCGATCCCCGGTGACGTCCTGAAAATCGAGATTGAACAGATAGAGCTGGGGGCCGATTGGGGCTACAACGTCGTGCGCCCAGCCTCAGGTACATTGCCCGGCGAATTTCCAGTCTCGGCCGCTACAGTCACGCAAATCCCGATTGATCGTTCCAATCTGACTTGTCGGTTGCCCTGGGGGGCAACTCTGCCGCTAGCGCCGTTCTTCGGGGTGATGGGGGTGGCCCCGCCGCCGAAATGGGGCGAACTGACTTCAATCCAGCCGCGTATTCATGGTGGCAATATTGACTTGAAACTGCTGACTGAAGGCGCGACTTTGTATTTGCCTGTGCATGTCGAGGGCGCACTGTTCTCTTGCGGTGACGGCCATGGGTGTCAGGGCGACGGCGAAGTCTGCATAACTGCCTTGGAAACAGCACTAACAGGGACATTCAGGTTCGAATTGCTGAAATCTGGCACGACCCGTATCGACTTTCCACGGGCGGAAACTCCTACCGAACTGATCTCGATGGGGTTTCACGCAAGCCTTGATACCGCGCTGCAGATTGCGCTGCGTCAGATGATCGTGATGATCCGCGAGCGCACCGGGATCACAAAGACTGAGGCCTATCAGCTGTGTTCCCTGGCCGCCGACTTTGCCGTCACCCAATCAGTCAACCAAGAAAAAGGCGTTCATGGCCGCCTGCGCAAGACAATTCTAGAGAGTGGTGTTGCCGCAGTTTAGGTCCAGTTTCTTTCGAGCAAAACTTGCTATGAAGGAGACGTATGATGACGACGAGATACACCGAGGAATGCGTTGGCTTTCCATGCCTTAGCCCAACGATAAAGTAACCGAACAAGGCGCTCGATTTGGGGCAACTATGCAGAAGGAAAAACCATGACCCATAACGGTATTGATCTGATCGTGACCCGCAACGACCTGTCGCAGACGCAGATTGTGAAGTCTTCGTTTCCCGATCCTTTGCCTGAGGGCAGTTGCCTGCTGGAAATCGACAGATTTGCGCTGACAGCGAACAACATCACCTATGGCGTGGCCGCTGACATGCTGCGCTACTGGGAGTTCTTTCCAACCGGCGATGACACCACCGGACGCATTCCGGTTTGGGGGTTCGCCGATGTGGTGGCCTCGGCCCATCCGGATGTTGCAGTTGGCACAAGGGTCTATGGGTATTTGCCAATGTCCACCCATGTGCTGATCTATCCAGACCGGGTGTCGCCGGTGGGATTCTCGGACGGGGTGGCGCACCGGGCCGGACTGTCGCCGATCTATAACCATTATTCACTGACGTCGGCCGACCCACAGTGGTCGCCGCAGGGCGAGGCGATGATCAGCCTGTTCCGGCCACTGTTCACCACGTCGTTCTTGTTGGAGGATCTGCACCGGGAGAATGGCTATTTTGGAGCGCAGACGGTCATTCTGTCCAGCGCGTCAAGCAAAACGTCGATTGGACTGGCGCATCTGCTATCGCGCACGCGGCCTGAGGGTCCGCGCATTGTCGGTTTGACCAGTGCGGACAATCGGGATTTTGTCGAAAACCTGGGCTGCTACGACCTGGTGCTTGGATATGAGGAACTGGACAACCTGCCGGTCGGGCCAGCCGCTTATGTCGATATGGCGGGCAATGCCGATTTGCGTCGACGGGTGCATAGGCGATTGGGGGACGCATTGAAAAGCAGTCGCGCCGTCGGGATGACCCATTGGCAAGCCTCGGGTGGCCTGAGTGGCGATGATTTGCCGGGCGCACGGCCAGAGTTCTTCTTTGCCCCGTCTTATGCGCAAGAGCGTCTGGCTGCACTGGGACGGGCCGAGTTTCAGGCCCGCCTTGACCTGGCATGGTCCGATTTCATTGATCAGGCAGAGCGTTGGATCACGGTCACTGAATTTCGTGGATCGAGCGCGGTTCAGGCACGCTATGATGCCAGCCTGCGCGGTGATATCTCTCCACAGGAGGGTCATATTCTGGCGCTGCACGACTGACAACGCCTCGCGCCAGCGGAGGCCCGGAAGAAGTTCTGTCAACAGCGTTGCGAGTTCGATAGGGTCGTATGAAATGAAGTGATCTGTCTCTGGGAAAACAGGGGCGATTCAGAATGCCCTAAGTTGGAAGAGACTTAGCGCCCTAGTTTTGAGGCAAAGTAATCAGAGTGTCGGTATTGCAACCATATTTGTTCAATCAGTCTTTGCGGACCCAGATACAAGGTCGCCTTGACGGCTTTGCCCCTCAGCCAGCAGAGCTATGCGATCTACGAGATGCCGCAGTTGCAATTGTCATCGTGAATAACAGTGAGACAAACCAGGCGAGTGTTTTGATGACCCTGCGACCTAAAAAACTGAACCGCCACGGAGGGCAATATGCCTTGCCCGGCGGGCGTTTGGACGAAGGCGAAACCAATGTTGCAGCGGCCCGGCGTGAGTTGCATGAGGAATTGGGGCTAGACCTGCTGGAAGATCACGTTCTGGGACAACTTGACCAATTTCCGACACGCTCGGGTTTTCGCATTTCTCCCTTTGTGATGTGGGCACCCGGGACAGTGGAATTACGACCTGACCCCTCTGAGGTTGCAGAAGTGTTCCTGTTGCCTCTGACTGAACTTGATAGCCCTGACATTCCTCAACTCAGTGCCAGCGAAAACAGCGAGCACCCGGTGTTGTCTGCCTACTTCCCGACGTTGGGGCATTATATGTATGCCCCAACGGCGGCCATTCTCTATCAGTTCAGAGAAGTCGCTTTGCGCGGGGTATCGACCCGCGCTGCGCACTTCGATCAGCCGACCTTTGCGTGGAAATGAATCTCTGTCGGTCTATTTGTTTGTTTTTTAAAAGCGGTCGTTTTCAGCTCATGCAGCCTGCCTTGCTGACACCGTTTGGATTGCCTTGGAGATCCATTGTTCAAATTTCTTAGGGTCCATACTGAAAACGATTGAAGATGTAACACCTGGCTGGTTTCAGACGGGCTCAGATTGGGGACGGTGTTGCGGTTGAAGAAGGGTGTTGTCGGATGATGCTCTTGTACGATGCCTCTCAATCCCCGTATGTTCGCGCAAAACAACCCTTTTGTAATTGCAGAACAAGGATCGCGCGATGAGCGAACGGATGACCGGCGGCGACGCCATTGTAAATGCGGTTCTGGCTCATGGGGTCGACACCGTTTTCGCATTGCCCGGTGTTCAGACCTATCCGGTCATGGATGCCCTGCAGCGGGCCGGAAACCGCGTCCGTGTCATCGGCCCCCGGCATGAGCAAGCCGCTGCTTACATGGCGGTGGGCTACGCAAAAGCGACCGGTCGGCCCGGTGTCTGTTCCGTTGTCCCCGGTCCGGGTGTGTTGAACGCTGGTGCTGCACTTTGCACCGCGGTGGCGGTGAATGCGCCGGTTCTGCTTTTGACCGGCCAGGTTCCTTCGCCGTTTCTTGGTCGCGGTCGCGGACATTTGCACGAATTGCCGGATCAGGCCGCAACACTCGGGTCTTTCATCAAATGGGTGGCACGAATTCCGCGCGCGTCTGCCGCGCCTGAACTGGTGAGCGAAGCATTCCTGCGGCTGCAGAGCGGTCGTCCTGGGCCGGTAGCGTTAGAGATGTGCTGGGACACCCTTGCCGAAACGACGCCGGTCGAGTCCGCCGGGGCTAAACAGAAACTGACATTGCCGCCATTGGACAAAGTGGCCATTGCCGCCGCCGCGACTCTGCTAGCCGGGGCAAAAAGACCGATGATCATGGTGGGGGCCGGAGCGCAGCATGCGGCGTCTGAGGTGCTCGCACTCGCAAAGGCGCTTGTTGCCCCCGTAACCGCGTTTCGAGGTGGTCGCGGTATAGTTGCCGAGGACCATGAACTGGGTGTCAGCTCGGCCGCAGCCTATGAGTTGTGGGCCGACACCGACGTTCTGATCGGCATTGGATCGCGATGCGAGATGCAGGCCCTGAGATGGACTGGAATGATGCAGGCGGACGACCGGCTGGCTGCTCCGCGCAAGCTGGTTCGCATCGAAATCGACCCTGAGGAGTTGATCAGGTTGAAACCGGATGTGGGCATAGTTGCTGACGCCGCTCTTGGCGCAAAGGCCCTGGCTGCCGCTCTGGCAGACCGAAACAAGTCACGCTCAGATGCGTTGGCGCGCATTCAATCGGCAAAGATCTCGGCGCGGGAAAAGATTGAATCCATTCAGCCGCATGTTGCATATCTTGACGTGATCCGCGCAGCCCTGCCGCGTGACGGAATTCTCGTGAAGGATATCTGTCAGGCTGGTTTTACTTCATACTTCGCATGGCCGGTTTATGAGCCGCGCACCTATTTGACATCCGGCTATCAGGGCAATCTGGGGCATGCTTATCCCACCGCTCTTGGAGCCAAGGTTGGCTGCCCCGACAAGGCGGTGGTTACCATCTGCGGGGACGGTGGTTTCATGTTCGCGGCTCAGGAACTGTCGACCGCCGCACAGCATCGGATTGGCGTTGTTGCAATCGTGTTCAACAACAGGGCTTACGGTAACGTCCGGCGTGATCAGAGGACTCAGTTTGATGGGCGGGAGATTGCCAGCGATTTGCCTGGCGTCGATTTCGTTCGGTTGGCAGAAGCGCAAGGTGTCAAAGGCTATCGCGCGTCCAGCCCAGCAGAGTTGAAACCGATCCTGGAGAAGGCCATTGCGAATGACGTTCCTGCACTGATTGAAATCGACATTGATCCCGACCAGGAAGTCAGTCCCTGGCAGCACATCATTCATCAGTCCTAATCGTGTGGTAATCGCATTCAACATCGGGAGGAGGAACTAATGTTTCGTTGGGGGATCTTATCAACCGCCAAAATTGCCCGTGATCAGGTGCTGTCTGCCATAGCGGATGCACATAATTGCGTTATTTCAGGCATTGCCAGCCGCGACGGGGGCCGTGCCCGCGCCTTGGCCGATCGTTTTGCCGCTGAACATGCTTTTGACAGCTACGAGGCGCTCCTCAACTGCGAGAGCATTGACGGCATCTACATCCCGCTACCCACCTCACAGCATGTGGAATGGAGCCTGAAGGCCGCTGCTGCCGGTAAACACGTTCTCTGTGAAAAGCCGATAGCCATGCAAGCAAGCGAGATCGAACAATTGATCGCCGCTCGTGATAAATATGGCGTGCTGATCAGTGAAGCCTTCATGGTCTGTTACCACCCGCAATGGCACAAGGTCCGCGCCCTGATTCAAGACGGCGCAATCGGCCAGCTGCGCCAGGTGGACGGTGCCTTTACCTATTACAATGTCGACGCTGGCAACATGCGTAACCAGCCCAGTCTGGGTGGCGGTGCCCTGCGAGATATTGGCGTCTACCCCCTTGTTACCACGCGTTTTGTTACCGGCCATGAACCGAAGCGCATCCAATCTCGAATCCAGTTTTCACCCGAGTTCGGTACTGATATCTACGCAAGCGTCATCTCGGATTTCGGTGATTTCGAACTATCCTTCTATTGTTCCACCCAAATGGCCTTGCGCCAAAACATGGTT
>DAOUQK010000211.1 GCA_030625695.1 Paracoccaceae bacterium
GACGCCATTGGCTGGTCTTCGTTGTGGGATTTGGAAGCCTTGCGCGGCTTACCAGTTGAACTGCCCCGCATCGCCATCACCTTGGTCGGTGTTTGCCTGTTCACATTCATCTTCTGGCGGCCCCTCAAGCTGTCAACTTTCGACGAAGGGTTCGCGCAAACCTTAGGCATCCGCACCAACCTGCTGGGCCTGGCACTGGTGATCACCGCCGCCATCGCCGCCGTCGCCGCCTTTGACGCGGTGGGGTCAATCATCGTCATCGCCATGTTCATCTGTCCGCCCGCTGCGGCGCGGCTGATGACCAACCGGCTGGAGCATCAGATCGCCTGGAGTGTCGTCTTTGCCATCATCTCGGCGATACTGGGGTATGTTCTGGCAGGTTATGGGCCGCTCTGGCTGGGCGGACAGGACGCGGTCAGTGCCGCCGGTATGATTGCCACGGTATCCGGGCTTATTCTTGCGCTCACAGCTTTCTTCGGGCCATGCCGAACCCGCATCGGGGCACCGGTAGAAGGCTGACATTCCATTGGTCGAATCGCCCCGGGCCATGCTAGGTCTGGTGGTATGCCCAACCCTAACCCCCATATCGACCCATCCCATCCGGTTATCCGGCAATTGGACGAGGCCGCGATCAATCGGATTGCCGCCGGAGAAGTGGTCGAACGACCCGCCTCGGCGGTCAAGGAGTTGGTCGAAAACGCGGTGGATGCCGGGGCCACGCGGATCACCATCGACATATCCGGCGGCGGTAAGACCCTGATCCGGGTTACTGACGACGGCTGCGGTATCGCTGCCGATGAACTGGCGTTGGCGTTGTCACGCCATGCCACGTCAAAGATCGACGGCTCGGACCTGTTGAACATCCACACCTTCGGCTTTCGCGGCGAGGCATTGCCGTCACTGGGCGCGGTCGGACGGTTAAGCATCACCAGCCGGATAGCGGGGCGGGACGCTGCTCAGATCAAAGTCGACGGCGGCACCATGAGTGCGGTCAAACCGGCGGCGCTCAATTCGGGCACCGTGGTTGAATTGCGCGATCTGTTTTACGCCACGCCGGCGCGGTTGAAATTCATGCGCACCGACCGGGCAGAGTCTCAGGCAATATCGGATGTGGTCAAACGGCTGGCCATGGCTGAACCGTCGATCGGTTTCATCTTAAGGGATGTGTCCGGCCCAAGCCCACGCATCACCTTTCGCGCCGACGCCGAAACCGGCGACATGTTCCCGGCCATGGCGGCCCGTCTGGGCCGCATCATTGGCCGTGATTTCGCTGAAAATGCGCTTAAGATCGACGCCGCCCGCGAAGGCATTCGCCTGTTTGGCTATGCCGCCCTACCTACTTATTCGCGCGGCGCTGCGGTGGCGCAATACCTGTTCGTTAATGGTCGGCCGGTCAAGGACCGGATGCTGACCGGTGCCTTGCGCGCGGCGTACTATGATTTCCTTAGCCGCGACCGTCACCCGGTCGCCGCCTTGTTCCTTGATTGCGACCCCGAACTGGTCGACGTAAACGTGCACCCGGCCAAATCCGAAGTCCGGTTTCGCGATCCTGGCCTGGCGCGCGGGCTGATCGTTTCAGGTTTGCGCCATGCCCTGGCCGACTCCGGCCATCGGGCGTCGAGCACGGTCGGTGCCGGTATTCTGGGCGCGATGAAACCGGAAACGACCGGCGCGCGGATTTACCAGATGGATCGCCCGTCGCAGGGGGCGCGTCAGGCCGCATATGACCTGCAAGCGCCGGGATTTGCGGAAATGCAGGCCTCGTTCAGCGCACAGGTGCCTGAAACCCGCGAGGACGCGCAGGGCCCCTTGGGGGCGGAAGAGCATTTACCACAGAATTTACCCCTGGGCGTTGCGCGCGGCCAAGTGCATGAAAATTATATCATCGCCCAGACTGCAACCGGCATGGTGATCGTTGATCAGCATGCGGCCCATGAGCGGCTGGTTTATGAAAAACTCAAAGCGCAGATGGCCGACGCTGGAGTGGCCGCCCAAGCGCTTTTGATCCCGGAAATCGTTGATCTGTCAAGTGATGACGCGGCCCGCCTGCTGGATATCGCGCCCGAACTGACCAAGCTGGGCCTGACCATCGAACCCTTTGGTGGCGGGGCCATCGCAGTACGCGAGGTTCCTGCCATTCTGGGTGAAGTTGACGCAGCCGCGATGATCCACGACATCCTTGACGAATTGTCCGACCTGGGGTCCAGCCAATCAGTTCAGGCGCGGATCGAGGCGATTCTAAGCCGCGTTGCCTGCCACGGTTCCATCCGCTCGGGCCGGCGCATGCGCGCCGAAGAAATGAATGCGCTGTTGCGCGAAATGGAGGCAACGCCGCATTCCGGCCAATGCAACCACGGCCGCCCTACCTATGTCGAACTCAAGCTGGCCGATATTGAACGGCTGTTCGGGCGCACATGATCCGGCTTTTTGACCAGACCTATATGCTGGATGATCCCATGGTGATCGCCGTCCTCGTCGGGGTCGGTTTGGCCGTCATCATCCTCCTACTGCTGATCCTGTCTTTGCGTGCCGCAAGCCGTTCGGCCCGCATGGCCGAACCTCTGGCGCGTCAACTGCTGGCCCTGGGTCAGAACGTCCAGCAACTGGGGCAAGGACAGGCACAATTGCAGGGTGGGTTGCAAACCGCATCTGACACCCAGGCCCACGCGCAGGTGCAGGTCATTCAGGTGGTCGAGGCGCGTCTGTCCGACCTCAAGACCCAGATGAACGACCGGCTGGCGGATAATGCTGCGCGCTCAACCCGGGCCTTGGCCGAGATGCAGGAGCGGATGAAAGACACGCTGCATGGCAGTTCCAAGGCGACGGCAACCTCGCTGACGCAATTGCAGGAACGTCTGGCGGTGATCGACAAAGCGCAGGACAATATTACCAAACTAAGCGATGATGTGCTTGGCCTTCAGGACATCCTTAGCAACAAACAGGCCCGTGGCGCCTTTGGGGAAATCCAGCTGAACGACATTGTCACCAAGGCGTTGCCGCGTGACAGCTTTGAAATGCAATCCACCCTGAGCAACGGCAGGCGCGCCGATTGCCTGATCCATCTGCCCAACCCGCCGGGCCCGATTGTGATCGACAGTAAATTCCCGCTTGAAGCCTATGAAGCGTTGCGCAATGCCAACTCTGATCTTGAGTTGAAAGAGGCCGCGCGGGCGTTCAAAACCTCGGTCAAAGTGCATATTAAAGCCATATCCGAGCGTTACATCATCGAAGGCGAAACCGCCGACGGGGCATTGATGTTCCTGCCGTCCGAGGCGGTTTACGCCGAGTTGCACGCCAATTTTCCCGAGGTTGTTCGCGAAGGGTTTGCCGCACGGGTCTGGATCGTCTCACCCACCACCTGCATGGCGACGCTGAACACCATGCGGGCGATCCTCAAGGACGCGCGGATGCGCGAACAGGCGGGGGCGATCCGCAAGGAACTGGCGCTGTTGCACAAGGATGTGGAACGGCTGGGTGACCGGGTCGTCAATCTGGACCGGCATTTCGGGCAGGCGGCCAAGGACATCGCCGAGATTAAAATCAGCGCCGACAAGGCCGGGATGCGGGCACTTCGGCTGGATAGTTTCGACTTTGCCGAGATTGCCCCTGAGGACGGGGATGACCCGATTGCGCTGGGTCAGGAAAAGGTCTGAACGGGTTGGGCGATTATTGAAGGGTGATGGGTTGAAAACCCATCCTACGGCAGATTGCGGGCCTGTGTATATTTCTAAAACAGGCTGAAATATTCGGCCTGTTCCCATTCTGAAATGGCCGACAGATAGCGATCCCATTCAAATCGTTTGATGGTCGTAAGATAGTTGACCATTTCATCGCCCAGCGCCCGGCGCAACATTGCTGACCCATCAAAGGCGTCTATCGCCTGGGCCAGATTGGTCGGCAGATGTTCGGCGTCGCCGTCATACGGCGTCCGGGTTGGGGCAGGGGATGTCAGACCATTGCTTATACCGTCGAGCCCGGCAATCAGCTGAGCGGCCAGGGCGTAATACGGGTTGGCGCTGGTGTCTGGCGCGCGGTTTTCGATCCTGCTTGCCGGGTCGCCGGGGGTCATCAGGGCGCGGATCATCGCGCCACGATTGTCCTGACCCCATTGGATTCGGTTGGGGGCAAGTTGGAATGGCTGATAGCGTTTATAGCTGTTCACGGTCGGGGCGATCAGCAGCGACGTTTCAGTCGCATGGGCCAGAAGCCCGGCAATCCAACCGTCCGCTTGCGGCGTCAGTTCGCCGGGATGGTCGGGGATAAACAAGGCTCGGCCCGAGGTCAGATCGGCCAGCGACATATGGATATGCCAGCCGCATGCACCAATATTTGCCAGCCGGGGCTTGGCCATGAACGAAGCATGCAGACCCCGCGCGGCGCAGACCTCTTTGACCATGGTACGGAACATCATCAGGTTGTCGGCATGTTGCAAAGGCGAAGCCGGATCAAAGGTGAATTCAAACTGCGACGGGCACATTTCAATCTCGACCGAACGCACTGGCAGGTCCATCGCTTGCGCTGTGCGGCGTAATTCATCCAGGATCGGCTCGGCTTCGGCGTAACGGGTTTCTGTCAGGAACTGAAAGCCGTGGGTCAGGGCGCGGGTTTGTGGCGGCGCACCGGGCATGGTGGTTTGGGCGTGCTCTAACGCCGCGTCCACGCGTTCAAAGATGTGGAATTCAATCTCAAGTCCGATGGTTGCGGCCATGCCTGCTGCGGCCAGCCGTTGGGTCGCGTTCTTCAGGACCGTGCGCGCCGCGTAGGGTATCGGCGTACCATCGCGGTACACCACGTCGCATAATATCCAGGCGGAATGAGGCGACCATGGCAGGATGCGAAAACTGGCCGGGTCGGGCACCAGAAGGACATCGCCAACGCCTTGCATTGGACCCGACAGTGGGCTGGGTTCATCGGACCAGACCGGAAAGACCGTACGGTGCGAGGTGTCTTTCAGCAGCAGGGTAGACGGCACAGCGATGCCGCTGGTGAAAGCGGACGGGAAGGCCGAAGCGACCAGTGTTTTGCCACGCAGAACCCCGTGTTGATCGGTGAACAGCACCCGTATGGTTTCAAGGTCAGACGCCGCTATGCAGGCCAAAAGGGCCTCGCCTGCGGCGCAATCCTCAGGGTTTAGCAGGCCTTTTCGGGCCAATGCGCCGCCGCGTATCCCCTCAGACATGCGCGTCCCAAGGACAGGCGGCGCGCCGCGCCGCGTCACTGGTGGCGGTGGCCTCTTCGGGGGTGGTTCCGGCGGCGATGGCGTCGTTGGAGATGGGGCCGGTGATGGCCGCAGGATCGGTTTCCCCCCACATCGGCAGGTCGTTGGTGCGGCCTTCTTTCACGGCTGCAATTGCGGCGCGTAGCATGCGGCGAGAATGAATAATTCCGACGTCGGTTTTGCCCAGATGTTCGCGGGTACGGTCCTGAATTGCGCCCATCGATTCCACGGCCCATTGGTCGTGCACGTTGATGTCCAGCCCCATGCCGGTATAGGTTTCGCTGCCCTGTTCGTCCGGGTCATAGCCATAGTTGTTGCTGGCGTTCTTCAACGGCGCATAGTCCGGCAGGCGGTGTTCCTTCAGACGTTGTTCGCGCATCAGGGATTTGTCGACCGGCTTGGTATAACTGGTGAACATCGAATACCAGTAACACGAGGTATCGTCGATCGGCACATGCCATTGGGTGATGGTCATCTCGCGGCTCATCGGGATGCAGATTGCACCGGGGAATATCTGGTTGGTCACCCGCACATGGGTCTTGTCACCGTCCAGATGGCGAAGTGCTGTCAGGCGCATGCCATAGGCGGTTTCGTCGACTGTGATATCGGGGCGGGGATAGTCGCGCAGCAGTTTGGTCATGGGGATGTTGATGTCAGCGGCACTGTCGCGGAACTGTTTGCCATAGCTGTCGGCGGGGTCTTCGTCCTGCAAAAACCGGTGCAGGAACGATGCATGCGCCGGGTCGATGCCGACTTCCATCGCCTGAAGCCAGTTACATTTCCACAGGCCTTTGAAGGCGAACACATGGGTGTCCGGCGCGCGGAAGCAATCAAAATTGGCAAGGGGTGGCGGGTCTCCGGGACCCATGTAGGCCCAGATGATGCCGTTCCGCTCAATCACCGGATAGGCCGGGGATTTGATCTGCTCGTGCATTCGGCTGCCCGCCGGTTCGCCCGGTTGTTCGACGCACTGACCAGAGCGGTCAAAGTGCCAGCCGTGGACCGGGCACCGCAAGCCGTTATCCTCAAGCCGCCCAAAACACAGGTCAGCCCCGCGATGCGGGCAGGCGCGCCCGATCAGGCCAAGCTGACCTTTGGTGTCGCGGAACAATACCAGGTCTTCGCCCATCAGGCGCACCGGGACGACCGGGCGGCCAGACATCAATTCGTCACTTAAGGCGGCGGGTTGCCAGTAGTGGCGCAGGACAGCGCCTGCGTCCGTGCCGGGGCCGACCCGGGTCAGGCTGTCGTTCATTTCCTGGCTGATCATTTGACGTGTCCTTTGTTTGTGTACACAGAATTTTGCAACATTCCCAGTATCGCAGCGTCTGTCAAGGCAGGCCAACCAGATCAGCACCGTTCCAATAATACAGAAACTCGCAACTGTCGGCTCCGATGCCATAACAATCTGCCAGGGATCCGCCGACACCCACTGCCATATTGCCGTTGCTGAGGGATTGCAGCCGCACCCCGGCGGCC
>DAOUQK010000343.1 GCA_030625695.1 Paracoccaceae bacterium
GGACGCGACCGCATTGGATAGGGCGATCAAAGCCGATATCATCGCCGGGTTCCAACCCGCCGGGATAATTGCCTGCGTTGGTGGGACGGGTGTGGGGGCGACGGATAATATCGCCGCCGTAAGTGCGGTGGCACAAAAGCATCAATTGTATCTGCACGTAGACGCCGCCTGGGCCGGCAATGCGATGATCTGCCCCGAATTCCGCCCTCTTTGGGATGGAATAAATCAGGCGGATTCGATTGTTTTCAACCCCTATAAATGGATCGGTGGGCAATTCGATGGCTCGGTTCACTTCATCCGCTCGCCCGAGGATCTGACCAGAACTCTGGCGATATCGCCCGAATACCTCAAGACCCATGGGCGTGACGGGGTAATCAACTATTCCGAATGGTCGATTGCGCTGGGCCGTCGTTTTCGGGCACTGAAACTGTGGTTCCTGATCCGCGCCTATGGGCTGGATGCCCTGCGGACCCGGATTCGTAACCATGTGAAATGGTCCGTCGCGCTGCATGACAAGATTGCCGCCACCCCGGATTTCGAATGCATTACACCGCCCTTTCTGTCGTTGTTTTCCTTCCGCTATGCGCCAGATGGGCTGGATGATCTGGATGCGCTCAATCAGCGTTTGGTGGATGCGATCAACAATGATGGGCGGATATATCTGACCCAGACACGGGTTGACGGGACATTTGCGATCCGCCTTCAGGTGGGGCAGACCGATACAAGTGAACAGGATGTGATGATGGCCTATGACGTGATAACCGAAATCGCAAAGGGCCTTGAGAGATGAGGAAATTCGCAACCTATACTGCCAATGGCGAGACCTTTTACGGTGCTGTCACCGATCAGGGCATAATCGCCCTGTCGCCGGATTTTCCCCAATGGCCAACCCTGCGCGAAGTGATCGCCGACGACGCCCTGTTTGATCTGGCCATCGCAGCCGGTGGCGGGACGGTCACCCATCCAAACGGCACATTTAACTATTCAATTCCCATTCCAGCGCCGGAAAAGATCATTTGCGTCGGCGTCAATTTCCCGGCCCGCAACGCTGAATATAAAGACGGGCAAGAGGCCCCGCCCAATCCTTCGCTTTTCATCCGCTTTCCGCGCTCGTTCACAGGCCATGACAAACCCCTGATCCGCCCGCCGGAAACCCCGCAACTGGATTACGAAGGCGAGGTCGCGATTGTCATCGGCAAAGGCGGTCGCCGGATCGCCGAGACGGACGCCTATGACCACATCGCGGCCATCACCATGTGCAACGAAGGCACCCTGCGTGATTGGGTCCGCCACGCCAAATTCAACGTCACTCAAGGCAAGAACTGGGAACAGTCGGGCGCAATCGGTCCATGGTTGATACCCTTCACCTCGCCCGATCAACTCAAGGACATACGCCTGACAACCCGCGTCAATGGAGAGCTGCGTCAGGACGACCGGACCTCTCGGATGCTGTTTCCGATCCCGTATCAGATCGCCTATATCTCAATCTTCACAACGCTGGTGCCCGGTGACATCATCATCACCGGCACGCCCACCGGCGCAGGCGCACGGCTGGACCCGCCACAATACCTGAAACCGGGGGATGTGATTGAGGTTGAAGCGGAAGGCATCGGAATCTTGCGCAACACGGTTGAGGACGAAGCATGACGCCGGATGAAATTTCCCAAGCCGCCGAGGCGTTATTTCAGGCCGAACAGACCGGCCAGCAAACCGGCCTTCTTTCGCTGCAATTTCCGGGCATGACGATGGATGACGCCTATGCGGTTCAGGCGGCCTTTGTAGCGCTCAAACTGGCAGCGGGTCGAAAACGCATTGGTTGGAAAATTGGTCTGACCAGCCGCGCCATGCAGGACGCCTTGAAGATCGACACCCCAGACAGCGGGGTGTTGCTGGACGATATGCTGTTCGAAAGTGGCAGTACGGTTCCAGCCGGCCGCTTTATCCAACCCCGGGTTGAGGCCGAGATCGCCTTTGTCATGAATTCCTCTCTGGCAGGAGCAGATTGCACCCGCCAAGACATCATCAACGCCACCGATTACGTGACACCTGCACTGGAAATCCTCGACACCCGCATTTTACGCCGCGATCCTGAAACCGGACAAACCCGGATTATCACCGATACCATCTCGGACAACGCCGCCAACGCCGGCATTGTGACGGGCGCGGAACGCCACGCGATCAACACCCACGACTTGCGCTGGACCGGTGCAATTGTTGCGCGCAACGGCACGGTTGAAGAAACCGGTCTGGGGGCCGGGGTGTTGAATGACCCGGTAACATCCGTGCTTTGGCTGGCCCGGCGCATGGCAGGATATGGACAAAGCATCAAACCCGGGGATATCGTCCTCTCAGGCTCATTCATCCGCCCTCTGGAAGCGCCACCCGGATCAGAAATCACCGCCGACTATGGCCCGTTCGGAACCGTCAACATCAACTTCGCCTAAAAGGAACCAAATCTATGCCCGCGCCCATCAATACCTTTAAACAAGCCATCCAAACCGACCGCCCGCTGTTTGGTTGCTGGCTTAGCCTTGCCGATGCCGGTGCCGCCGAAATGATCGGCACTGCCGGATATGATTGGGTGCTGATCGACGGTGAACATACTCCTAACGATATCCGTTCGATCCGTGACCAGCTTATCGCACTTCAGGCCAGTGAGTCGCCGGTGATCGTGCGGGTGCCGGTGGGCGAGACATGGTTGATCAAACAGGTGCTGGACGTGGGCGCACAAACGGTGATGGTGCCGATGGTTGAAAGCGCTGCACAGGCGCGCGAATTGGTGCGGGCCTGCACCTATCCGCCCGAAGGCACGCGCGGGGTTGGCGCGACAGCCGCGCGCGCAGGCCGGTTTGGCGGAATCAAAGATTACCTGACCACGGCAGACGAACAGATTTGTCTGCTGGTACAGGTAGAAAACCGCGCCGGAATTGCCAATCTGGACGAAATACTCGCGGTGGACGGTGTGGACGGTGTGTTCATTGGCCCGTCTGACCTCTCGACGGACATGGGCTTTAAGGGCGACTTTGGCGCGCCCGAAGTGCAGGCCGTCATCCACGACGCGCTGCGCCGGATCAAAGCGGCCGGCAAGTCTCCGGGTGTGATGTCTTTGGGCGATCTGACGCCGGGTTATCTGGACGCGGATGCCCAGTTCATCGCTGTGGACATTGACGTCATTCTGATGATGAACGCCGCCCGCAAGAGTGTCGCGAAATGGAAGTCGGGTTAATACCAGTTTACGTAAACACTGACCTGTAAAAGGAAATGTAGGGTCGGTGAAAACCCACGTGACAAAACCGACGACTGACCCCGTCAGGCGAATTTCGACCGTTTTGTACATGCATATCAGGTGGATTTTACCGTTTTGTACAAAGCTTTTTGTTAAGGAGTGCAGACAAAATACGCCTCAAGCCACCGACTCTGACACGGGCTTAGAAATACTGTTCAACCTGGGATTGTGAGATCACCAGTTGGTCAACGGCGGCTCTGAGCCCTTCCCAGTCATTAAGACAGAACGCAGCATCTGTCGGTGAGGGCGAATTTTGTTGAAAAACTCTTCTTGATTTGAGGTGCTATCGCTGATTCAATTTCCTTGTGAATGCAGGGGATCGAAGATGTTGGGACCAAAGCAAGAAGCGCAAGGCGCACTGTTTTATGAGTTCTCCATCGACGA
>DAOUQK010000312.1 GCA_030625695.1 Paracoccaceae bacterium
TCCAGCCCGTAAGCGCTTGTATCCTGGGAAATAACCAGCAATTCCTTGACGCCGGATTCCACCAGCTTTTCCGCCTCGCGCAGCACCGCATGGGCAGGCCGCGAGGCCAGACGACCGCGCATATCGGGAATAATGCAGAACTTGCACTTGTGGTTGCAACCTTCTGATATCTTTAGATACGCGTAATGACGAGGGGTCAGGCGAACACCGCTTGCAGGCAGCAGATCAACAAACGGGTCCGGGTCGGGTGGCACGGCCAAATGCACAGCGTCCAGCACCTGTTCGTATTGATGCGGGCCGGTCACGGCCAAAATGCGGGGGTGGTGTTCACGGATGTAATCCGGCTCGGCCCCAAGGCAGCCGGTGACGATCACGCGGCCGTTTTCCTTCAGGGCCTCGCCGATGGCACTAAGGGATTCCGCCTTGGCCGAGTCCAGAAAACCGCAGGTGTTGACGATCACTGCATCAGCGCCCGCATAGTCGGGCGAAACGCCATAGCCTTCGGCGCGCAGCCGCGTCAGGATGCGTTCGCTATCGACCAATGCTTTGGGGCAACCAAGCGAGACCATGCCGATGCTTGGCTGTCCGGCGCGGGTCTGGCCCGACAAAAGCGCGGGCGGCGCAAGGTCGGGGCGTAGGGAGGGTGGGTTATTGCTCATGTGGGGCGGTATAGCCGTGCTTCACGCCAAATGCTATGCCACCCCAGCGATGACCGATGAGGCCGCGTCAAGCGCGCCACGCCCATGTGGGATGTCCAGCGCCTTAAGCCCCGCATCAATGCCACCCAACAGCGCCATGATCATCTGGCCGTTGACGTGGCCCATATGCCCAAGGCGGAAATGCCCGTGCCAGGCCGGGTCGCCCGGCGTCGCCATGCCCAGCGATATGCCAAGGGTCAGACCGATGTTGACCTCGCACCATTCGCGCAAAGCCGTGGCCAGCGGCGGGTCGATATTAATCGCCGTCACCGCGTGCGAACGGTGCGCCGGTTCAGGCACATTCAGCGACAGCGGCCCGCCCTGCCCCCAAGTCTCGCACGCCGCCCAAACCGTGCGGGCCAGCCGTTCGTGACGGGCCCAGACATGTTCGATACCTTCACTGTGGATCAGATCAAGGGCGGTGCGCAGGCCGTAAAGGTGCTGGGTCGGTGCCGTTCCGGCAAAATGCTGGTAAAAATCTTCGGGGTCGGCGCGCAGGGTCCAGTCCCAATAACGGCTGACCCGGGGCATTGCGCGCCGGACTTCGGCCGCCTTTTCGTTGAAGAACACAAATCCCAGGCCGGGCGGCATCATCAGCCCCTTCTGGCTGGCCGTGACAGCCACATCAACGCCCCATGCATCCATTTCAAACCGGTCACAACCCATCGAGGCGATGCAGTCGGCCATCAGCAAGGCCGGGTGGTTCAGATCGTCCAGAACCTGCCGCAAGGCAGCGATATCGTTGCGCACTGAAGTGGAAGTATCCACATGCACTGCCATCACCGCCTTGATTTCATGGGCTTTGTCGCCCTCCAGCATCGCGCCGACGCGTGCCATGTCCATGGTCGCGGTTTTGCCAAAGTCCCGCATTTCAACCTTGGCCCCCATGGCCGATGCCATCTCGCCCCAACCGATTCCAAACGTGCCGGTGGCGGGGACAAGCACCTTGTCACCGGGGGCAAGGACGTTGGACAAGGCCGCCTCCCACGTACCATGACCATTGCAGATATAGATCGCCACCTTGTGTTCGGTGCGGGCCACGCGTTTCAGATCGGGAATGATCGAATGGGTCATCTCCACCAGTTCACCGGCATAGATGTTGGGCGAGGCCCGGTGCATCGCCTGCAAAACCGCGTCTGGCACCACGGAAGGCCCCGGAATAGCCAGATATTCGCGCCCTTGCGCAACACTCGTATTGGATTTCATGATTTTCGGTGTCCTTTGTCCGCCGTCACAATTGGCCACACTAGGCATAGCCGCGCCGGGGTCAACTGCGGTCAATCGCTTGCGTCGTTGTCTACCCCGTCAAGACCCGTGATACTTGCACCTTGCTTGCGCTGGGCCAGATTGCTGCTTAAATGGCGGGCACATGACATTCGTTTCAGAAAGAACAATATGACCGTCAAACCCAAATCCTCGGCCGAGCTGATGGGTTGGCTTTGGCGTGGCTATTTAAAACGCCATTTGCCGGTATTGGCGGTGGCAATGGTGTTCATGCTGCTTGAAGGCAGCATGGTCGGTGCGGTCAGCTATATGATGCAGCCGATGTTCGACGATGTGTTTGTCACCGGTGATACCACGGCGCTGCGTTGGGTCAGCGTGGCGTTTTTGCTGATATTCTGCGTGCGCGGTGGCGCCGGTGTCGTGCAAAAGGTGCTGCTGACGCGGATATCCCAGCTTACAGCGGCGCACCTGAGGATGGATTTGCTGGCGCGCCTGATCCGTCAGGACCCCGGCTTTCATCAGGTACACCCGCCCGGCTTTCTGATCCAGCGGGTGCAGGTGGATGTGAATGCGGTCAACAACGTGTGGCGCGCGATTGTTACCGGTGCCGGGCGCGATGCCATATCGCTGGTGATCCTGATTGGCGTGGCGGTCAATGTCGACTGGCGCTGGACTGCGGTGATGCTGTTCGGCGTGCCTTTGTCGTTGTTCCCGATTGCGGCGGCACAGCGCTATGTCCGCAAAAAAGCGGCGACGGCGCGGGATCTTGGGGCAACCCTGGCCACCCGGCTCGACGAAGTGTTTCACGGCATCGTGCCGATCAAGCTGAACAATCTGGAACGCTATCAGACCAAGCGGTACGGCAGTCATACCGACACCTTTGTACAGACCGAAATTCGCGCGGTGTTTGGCACTGCGTCGATCACCGGCATGATCGACGTGATGGCCGGGGTGGGGTTCATGGGGGTGCTTTTATACGGCGGGTCCGAGATTATTTCGGGCGAAAAGACGGTTGGTCAGTTCATGAGCTTTTTCACCGCCATTGGCCTGGCCTTTGATCCGATGCGAAGGCTGGCTACGATGTCGGGCACCTGGGCGGTGGCGGCGGCGGCACTGGAACGGTTGAAGGAATTGATGGAAGCGCCGATCTTGTTGAAATCACCGGACAACCCGGTGGCGGCCCCCAAAGGTCTGCCAGGGATCGAGCTGAGCGACGTAACGCTGAAATACGGCGAAGCGACGGTGTTGAACGGGCTGAATCTGGTGGCCGAAGCCGGCAAAACCACGGCACTGGTTGGCGCTTCGGGGGCGGGTAAATCAACCATCTTCAACCTGCTGACCCGGTTGGTCGACCCGGTTGAAGGGCGCGTAACTGTTGGCGGGGTTGCAGTCAGCGACATGGCCCTACCGGACCTGCGCAACCTGTATTCTGTGGTGTCCCAAGAGGCGCTTTTGTTTGACGAAACCCTACGCGAAAACATCCTTCTGGGGCGCGAGAATGTGAGCGACAAACGGCTGAAACAGGTTCTGGACGCCGCCCATGTGTCGGACTTTCTGACCAAGCTGCCGGATGGCCTCGATACGTTGGTCGGCCCGCGCGGATCGGCGCTCTCGGGTGGGCAGCGTCAGCGGGTGGTGATCGCGCGCGCCTTGTTGCGCGACACGCCAGTGTTGTTGCTGGACGAAGCCACCAGCGCGCTGGATGCGCAATCGGAACAAGTGGTCCAAGGCGCTTTGGACAAACTGGCGGGTGGGCGCACGACAATTGTCATCGCCCACCGGCTGTCAACCATCCGCAATGCCGACAAAATTGTGGTGATGGATCGCGGCCAGGTGGTGGATCAGGGGACCCACGCCGAGTTGCTGGAGCGCGGCGGGATCTACGCCGACCTGTACCGTTTGCAGTTTCAGGACGGCAAATCGCTGGTTGATCCGGCCGGGGTGGCCGCACAGGTGCGCCTGCCGGTTGTGAACGTCGTCGAACGACCCAAGGGTTGGCTCAAACGTCTGCGTCGCAGTTTGTTCGGATGACCAGTGATTTACCCGTAGGGGGTGAGTGGCGTCTCGGAAACACTCCAGTGGAGTGTTTCAGCCATTCACGGGCAGAACCCAGGGGGTTTTCAACCCACCTAACCCGATAGCAATAGTAAGAAGGATGGTGGGTTGAAAACCCACCCTACGGATCACCGACAGGTCACCTCAGACAACTAACCACGCAGCACCGCGACCACCCGGGCCAATCGTGCGCCCGCATCTTCGGCCAGTTCTTTAAGCTCTGGCGCGTCCGATATG
>DAOUQK010000078.1 GCA_030625695.1 Paracoccaceae bacterium
ATCGATATGAGTTTTTGGCAGCAGGCTGGTGCGCAGCCCGCTTTGCAACAGGCGGGTGACTGAATAGCCGACCACAAACACCAGGGCAAACGTCAGGAATGCGGTAGGTGAGATATTCACGTCACCGACTTGAAATCCGGCCAGAAACTTCGACCACATCTCAGTGATATCGGCCAGTCGCGCCCCCCAGATCAGAGCCATCACCGGTATCGCCAGAACCGCCAGGGCAAAGCCGACCAGCACCGAAAACAACGAATCCCGTGCCGCCTCAATGCCCCCCCCCATGACCCAGCCGTAAAGGTGGCCAAAGAACCGTTGCAGGATCATCACGATGGCAACGGTCGTCAGGCTAAGGATCACCGGAAAGACAATCGCCGCCGACGCCGCACCATAGCCAAGGCCGGCCAGAACGGGCGAAATCAGCGCCAGCAACAGCGAGACGCGCCGGATGCCGGTAATGATGCGGTAAACGCCAGGGTTGCGCAGTTGCGGCGCGCGCGTCTCTTCGTCTTCTTCTTGGCTTAACGCCAACCGCTGGCCCCGGAACAACAGCATCGCCGCACCCAGGATAACCGGGAACGACAACACCGCGCGCGAAGCCGCGGTGATATCCTCGATCTCGCCATAAAGGTCGACGGTCGCGTTCAGCACCAGCATCCAGCCCAGCAGTTTGACGTACAGGATCATCTCGCGGCGCCGGTTCGCCGGGGCCGGCAACAGATCAATCTCGCGACGCTCGGCATACAGTTGATCACTAAGCCAGTTGAACACCAACAAGGTCAGCGCCCAGCCCGGCACCGCCTCGATGATCAGAGCGCCACGCACCCCGAGGACACCCATTATCGTCACCGCCTGCACCAGCAAAAGCGTGCCCGCCAAAGGTAGGGCGATCCGCGCGAGCGAGACGATAAAGCTCCAGACACCTGTGCCCCGACCGCCGAAATTGCGCAGGAAATTGCCCAACCGTTCGGCCCAGCGACGCCCCATCGCCACCAGCAGCAGGCCCAACACCGACAACACAGCGATCACCGGCAAGTCGTTCAAAATTTTCGCCCGGGTGGTTTCGGACAGCCAATTCAACTTGGTTTCATTATACAGCCCGACCAGTCCGTTCTTAAAATCACCCCACGCTTCGGGCCAATAAACCGGGTTAAGCGGAGATGGCCCACGATGCAAAAGTAGTTCAGTCTGACGAACGCGAATGATCTTGTCGATCTCGCCAATCAGTCCGTTGGCCTGGCTGTGTGCCTCTTCCGCCACCACCCTTGGCACCCGCAGAGCATCAAGCTGATCATTCAGATTGGCACGTAAGGTGGCAATATCTTCGGGTTCTTTACCTGTTTCCGGCGCATCGCCCAAGGCACCAAGTTGCGATGAAAGCGTGGCAATCCGGTCGGTATTCTGTTCGCGTACCTGGGCAAATACTTCGCGGTACTCAACAATTTCAAGCCGCAACCGTTCCAGCGACGGGCTGGATGCGCGGGCCGCATCAATTACCAGTTCGGCCCGTTCCGCCAGACTTAGCCATGCTTGGTATTTTTCTTCCGCATCCTGTGCGGCAAGTGGCGCCGAAAGTGACAGAAAAAATGTCAGAAATGTCAGGGCCAGAAAGGCGCGAAGATAGCTCATGAATCCAAATACACGGTTGGGATTTCCTGCGCTGTGTCACGCATCCAATCCGGCACCGGCAGCTCCTTTTCTTTCAGAAAATCTGCATTGAACAATTTGGACTGATAGCGCGATCCATAGTCAGCCAGAATGGTGACAATCCGGTGCCCCGGCCCCATTTCGCGCGCCATCCGCACAGCACCAGCAATGTTGATTGCGCTAGAGCCGCCCAGCACCAGACCTTCGTCATGCAAAAGGTCGAAGATATACGGTAACGCCTCATCATCCGGGATTTGATAGGCCATGTCGGGCGTAAAACCTTCGAGGTTCTTGGTGATGCGTATCTGGCCGATGCCTTCGGCGATACTGCCTCCCTCGCTGGCCAACTCTCCGGTGGTGTAAAAGCTGTAAAGTGCGGCCCCCATCGGGTCGGCAAGGCCAATTTTCACGCCTTTGGGTTGCAGCACCTCGGCCACGCCAGTCAGCGTCCCGCCCGAGCCGACGGCACAGATAAAGCCATCAACCTTGCCGTCCGTTTGCTGCCATATCTCGGGGCCGGTGGTTTCCGCATGGGCCTGCCGATTGGCAATATTGTCGAACTGATTGGCCCAGACAGCGCCGTTGGGCTCGCTTTTGTCCAACTCGATGGCCAGACGTTCGGAATAGCGCACAAAGTTGTTGGGATTGCGATAAGGGACGGCCGGCACTTGCACCAGACGCGCGCCCGCCAGTCGCAGCATGGCCTTTTTCTCTTCGCTTTGGGTTTCCGGGATAACGATGACGCAGCGATAGCCAAGTGAGGCCCCAACCAGCGCCAGACCAATACCGGTATTACCTGCCGTGCCTTCAACGATGGTACCGCCGGGGAGCAGGGTGCCACGTTTTTCAGCGTCACGGATGATGTAAAGGGCGGCGCGGTCCTTGACCGATTGGCCGGGATTAAGAAACTCGGCCTTACCAAGGATTTCACAACCGGTTTCGTCGCTTATGCGACGCAGACGGATCAATGGTGTGTGGCCGATCGCCTCGGCCAGATCGTGAGCTATGCGCATAAGTATCTCCCCCTAATTCATCCGCTTAATCCAGATGTAGCCTTGCCCCCCGGCAATCTCAACCCGGTTTGGACGCGATCACCCAGGCGGTTGGCGCAAATCGTCAAGCAGGGCGACCATATCACCGGGCAACTCTGCCTCAAACCGCAGGTTTTCGCCGCTGATCGGATGAACAAAGCCCAGAACAGCAGCGTGCAACGCCTGACGCGGGAAATTGCGCGCGCTAAGGGCCGCCGCCTCAGACACCGCACTGGTCGACAGCTTGCGCCGCCCGCCATACGTCGTGTCACCGATCAGCCCGTGGCCCGCATGCGCCAGATGCACCCGGATCTGATGGGTGCGCCCGGTTTCCAGCCAGCATTCCACCATCGCCGCCACTGGAGGCGTGCCCAAAGCCTCGACAATCCGCACCCGGGTCACGGCGTGGCGGCCGCCCTGAAACAGCACCATCTGTTTTTGGCGGTCATGTTTGTGGCGCGCCAACTGAGTGGTCAGCCGCAGGATATTGCCCGCCTCAAACCGCGCGCCCTTGATACCGCGCAACCGAGGATCGCTGGCGTCGGGCGCCCCGTAACACAACGCACGATAATAGCGTTCGACCGTATGGGCGGCAAACTGTTCGGCCAACCCGTGGTGCGCCGCGTCCGATTTCGCCACCACCAACAGGCCCGATGTGTCCTTGTCGATCCGATGCACAATGCCCGGGCGTTTGACCCCACCGACCCCGGACAATTCATCACCGCAATGGTGCAGCAACGCATTCACCAATGTTCCCGTGGGCGTGCCGGGCGCGGGATGCACCACCACGCCAACCGGTTTGTTGATGACAATCAGATCATCGTCCTCAAAGATTACCTCAAGCGGAATATCTTCGGGGCCTATATGGCTCTCGTCCGCTTCCTCGACCGTGATCATCACCTGCGCCCCTTCGGCAATCCGCGCCTTGGGGTTGGTGATCACGCTATCATCCACCGTCACAGCCCCCGCATTGATTAATCGGGTCAGCCGGGTGCGCGACAGCGCGGCATCCGCTGGTACATCCCGCGCAAGCGCCTTATCAAGGCGCAAAGGCGGGTTTTCCGCAATGGTCAACGCAATAAGGCGGCGTGTCATGTCTGATCCTTCCGGGCCAAATGGGCCAACAGGGCTAAACCCCGAGCAATTCCCCGAGCCGGCCAACCTGCGGTTTCTGCGGCGATTGGTAACCACCTTGATGGTGGTGATGATTGGCGGGCTTTTAGTGATTGTTGGGCTGTTTGTCATCCGATTCTCGTCCGCGCCCTCGGGCCTTACGGAATTACCTGATGAAATCACCCTGCCGGACGGCGTCAAAGCCCTTAACTTTACCGTCGGGCCAGGCTGGTACGGCGTTGTCACGGACAGTGACACCATCCTGATATTCGATCGCGCCACAGGGGAATTGCGCCAAAGCGTTACAATTGAACCAGGCAAATAAAGTGGTACCACCTCCAGGAATTGAACCTGGGACCTCTTGATCCACAATCAAGCGCTCTAACCAACTGAGCTAAGGCGGCACTGATTAGCGATTTAGCCAACACGCGACCCAAATGCAAGAGGGCACGCACTTGCAAAAGGGCTAAAATATCTGCGCGTTGGTTGATATTCAACCGGTCCCGCGCTAGCACTCATGCACGGTCACAACCAGCCACCACCGGAGGTCAAAGTATGAGCATCAACACCGAGCGCGAAATCGAAGCCAACATGCAAATCGGCCCGACCGACACCGGCATGGTACGGATATTCATCGAAAGCCAGGGCATCGAAGTGCCGATGGACTTTGCCCCCGAAGAGGCCGAAGAAATTGCCGAAGAAATACGCTCTGCGGCGGCGCAGGCCCGGGTTGTGGCGCAAAAGAGTCAGAAAAAACGTTAGCGGTGTATATCTCCGGGTCCGATCAGTTCAAAACCGGTGATTTCAAATTCGTATAACGTGCTGCCATCGGGTTTTTCAGCCCGGGCAATCAGTTTACCCGTCTCATCGTGATAAACCGCGTGCGCCGTGTGCATGGCGCGATAACACCAATCTCCGTCCGGGTAGTAATACTTAATCATCATCCGTAATCATCCCTGTTTCCATAGTCGAAAGTGCGGCAACGCCAGGATCGCGGAAGGCGTGCAACCGCCGTGCGGCGTGGGTGGCAAATTTCTGGATCAGCGCCTTGCGCCGGGCTGCGGCCAACTTGTCTTCGGGGGCCATGCGCGAACACATCCACCCGCAAACCCCGCGTCGGCGCAAATTCCTCAATAGAAACAAAGCCATGACTGCGCAAATGGCGCGACACCCCCCGGGTAAGTTTCTGGCCTGGCTGCAAATCCAACATCATGCCAGCAGTTGTGAACAATTCGTGAACAAAAATCAAGCCAGGGTTGGAGCAGGCACAAACCTCCTTGACGTGATACCTAATGGTATCTAAATAATAAGATACCATTAGGTATCACATTAAGGCGACACCATGACAGACATTGCCCAACCCTGTTTTCGCGCCCTGTCCGACCCGACACGGCGTGAGATTACCCGCCTGCTGGCGACGTCCGACATGTCGATTGCGCAAGTGACCGCGCGTTTTGACATGACCCGTGCTGCGGTGAAAAAGCATCTGACTATTCTGTCGGACGGCGGGCTGATCACTGTGAAAACAGTCGGGCGCGAGCGCATCAACCATCTGAATCCGGCCGGGCTTTTACCAATACTCGACTGGCTCGAATTTTTCGACGCCTTCTGGGACGACCGTTTGGCCGCTTTGAAAACTGCCATTGAAAAGGACATGAAATGACCGACAATACCATTCGTAAATCCATCTTTCTTAACGCCGCACCGGATAAGGTCTGGCAATGGCTGACCGACCCGGAAAAGCTTGGCCAGTGGTTTCACAAACCCAGCGCCCCACTGACGGCCGACGCGCCGCTGGAAATGTTCGGCGCTGATAGTGGCGACAAGCTGATGTGGGGCAAGGTCCAGGCGGCGCGCGCGCCTGAGTATCTGGAATATACCTTTACAATCAAACCCATGGGTGAGGCCGTCAGCCTGGTGAAATGGTGGCTGGGACCGGTCGACGGCGGCACCCGCCTGTCGCTGGAACACAGCGGCCTGCCGCAGGGGGCCGAAGCTTTTGGCCTGGTTCTGGCGTTGGACAAAGGCTGGGACAGCCACATTGGCCAGATGCGCGATGCCATTCACCAAGGTATTGGCTAACACCTCTTGTCTGGCCCGCCATATCACCCTATCTTAGGGGTGTGGCGGGCTCTGCCCAGCGCGTGAATGGCAACATTCCAGAGGCCTTAAATTTTCCTTTGGGAGCTGGCTCTGTCCGGACCGTGGTCCTTTTACCTGGCGCCCACCTGTACATACAGGTTCCCGGGAATTAACTCCACACGGCTGTTTGGTGGTCCCGTCACACTTTTCCAAATTTTCGGTAACGTATCGACGTCGCAGGTATCTGTAGGGTGGCTTTTCAACCCACCTTCCCTGCCGCGAATCAATACGAAAGATGGGTTGAAAACCCATCCTACGAAATCCACTAGCGGAGTTTGAATTTCAGGAACGGGGGTCGCGGTCTTCGCGTACAGGCACCGGAATCGCCTGCTTCACACCCTGAAACGTTTCCTGACGCTTGCCACCGCTGCCACCCTCGGGCGGCTCGGCCATGGCCATGACAGCAAGACCAAACTGGACCCCGGCAAAGACGATGCCATGGGCAAACCACAGCACGATCACCGCCAGCAGCCCCACGTCGGACGTAGAAACCAAATGCCACAGGTTCATCACGTTGAACCACAACAACATCGCCACAAATGCCGCAGCAATGGCAAAGCCGATCAATACGTGGCGGATATAGAGTCTGACCAGTTTAGGCATGATTACTTCTCCTGTTTGCGCACAGTTTAGGTTCAAATCGCATCCGGTCCATGACCTGAATCAAAACCCATCAGGCTTGGCCTCATGCGCCATATGGTCCAGCACCGCATTGACAAAATTCGCCTCTTTTCCTTCGGGGAAAAACGCCCGGGCAATATCGACAAATTCTGTAATCACCACCTTTGGCGGCGTGGTGTTCTGCGTCAGCTCGGCCCCCGCCGCGCGAAACAGACTGCGCAGGGTCGGGTCAATCCGGGCAATCGGCCATTTCGCCACCAAAGCCCGGTCCGTCAACTGGTCAATCGGTGCCTGATAATTCACCGCGTCGCCAATCAGCCGTTTGAACAGCGCGATATCACCGTCGATCATTTCGTCGCCTTCATAGGTCGCCCCAAACCGGTGCTCCAGAAACTCGACAATCACCTGATCCGAAGTTTGCGAAGATTGCTCCATCTGGAACAATGCCTGCACACAATAAAGTCGCGCCGCCGACTTCATCTTGCGTTTTACGTTTCCCGACAAAGGTTTAGTCTCAGTTGTCATGCGGTTTTGATCCCATCTTCACCAGCTATCTGGATCGTTTCACCCATTGGCTTGAAGCCAATTCCCTTGCTCTCGCTCCCCCATTTACGGGTCAGCGCCACCAGATGCAGCGCCGCCATAGCCGCCCCACCACCTTTGTTCAACTGGGCCTGATCTGCGCGTACAACCGCCTGATCGCGGTTTTCCACGGTCAGGATGCCATTGCCAATGCACATCCCCTGCATCCCCATCATCTGCAACGCGCGCGAACTGTCATTGCAGACCGTATCGTAATGCGTCGTCTCGCCCCTGATCACACAGCCCAGCGCCACATACCCATCAAAGTTCGACCGCCGGTCGGCAATCGTGATCGCCGTGGGCACTTCCAACGCGCCGGGCACCTCGACCAGTTCCCAACTTGCGCCGGAAAGTTCGATTTCCTCTTTCGCGCCGGCCACAAGATCATCGGCAATGTCGCGGTAATACGGTGCCACAACGATCAGGATTTTGACCGGCTTGTCAAAAACCGGCCGTGGCAGGGTGGAGTGCTCAATATTCTCAGCCATTTTTCAGACCTCCCTCAGGAATCACTTGCTAATATCGGTCGGGTTCCGGTGATAGATAACCCGAATGCGTCAAGACCAACATAACGCGTTTGCGGCGAATCCGTCAAAAGCACCAGTTCATTCACCCCCAGCCGCGACAATATCTGTGCGCCCAACCCGGTTTGCTTCACCGTGCGTGGACCTTCTTCGTCACTGGCATAAAGCGCATTGCGTGGCTCGCGAAACAGGCAAACCAACCCGCGACCTTCTTCGGCAATCAACTCCATTGCGGCCGACAATTCACGCGGATTTTTGGGGCCGAGGCCCAGCACATCCGAGGCTTCGTGTAACGCATGGGTGCGGGTCAGAACCGGCTCGGGCGTGGTGATGTCCCCCTTGATCAGCACCACATGTTCAACGCCGTGGGTCTGATCTGTGAAAATACGCATGTCCCATACGCCGCCATATTCCGACGTCACAGATTCACGCGCGGTTTCGACCACCAGATTATCATGCCGCGCCCGGTAGGCAATCAGGTCTGATATTGTCCCGATTTTAAGATCATGTTTGGCCGAAAATTCCACCAGTTCACCCAGCCGCGCCATGGTGCCATCGTCATTCATGATCTCACAGATCACCCCAGACGGGTTCAACCCGGCAAGACGCGAAATATCCACCGCGGCTTCGGTATGCCCGGCCCGCACCAACACCCCCCCCCGGCGTGCACGCAACGGGAAAACATGGCCCGGTGTGGCCAGTTGCGCCATGGTGTTCTGTTCATTGATCGCCATCGCCACGGTCAACGCCCGGTCAGGCGCGGAAATTCCGGTGCTGACACCTTCGCGCGCCTCGATCGACACCGTAAAGGGGGTTTCATGGCGGGATGAATTGTTAACGGCCATCATTGGCAGGCCCAGATCGTCCACTCTCTCTGATGTCATCGGCAGGCAGATCAACCCGCGCCCATGGGTGGCCATGAAATTGATCGCAGCCGCGTCGGCAAATTCCGCCGGTATCACCAGATCGCCTTCGTTTTCGCGGTCTTCATGATCGACCAGAATAAACATGCGCCCTTTGCGGGCCTCTTCAATGATCATCTCAATCGGGCTGATCGCGTCGCTAAGAGAGGATTCAACGGGGCCGGGTGTTTCAAAGCTCATAAAGGGTATCTTTCGCGGTTCGGATTACTCATCGGATTGCGGCGCAGATAGACCTTGTTCCCAGCAATTGCCAGACCTCGCGGGGCTGGACGTGACGCCATGGCACAGATTTCAGCGTTTCGACTTTACCTTGACGCAAGATGCAACGCAATTCCCGTTTGAGCGCAAGCGAAAGGCAGGGAATTACGTTTCAATGTTACGTCGAAACGCTTGCGTAACGGCAATTGCACGAAAGGCTTCACCTTTGCAAATATCACGGATGATCCAATCGGACGGCACCCGGCTTTTCTGACGCGTCATACTACGCCGCACAAACATCGCATCGGTATCGTCAGGCATAGGGGCGGGCAGTCATTAGACGGGTGGCATGATACCCGCAGACTCATGCAGCCATCCGTAGGGTGGCTGAAAACCCACCGCCCCGTCCGGCCCCGTCCGGTAAAACCAAAGGGATGATGGGTTGAAAACCCATCCTACGCAACAATGACAAGTCGGTCTTTGGGCGGGTTGGTATGTGTCGTGCTTTGACGCGCTTCCGGAAGGCTAGGGAATTTGCCCGGGCAGCGTGGGGCAGCGTGGGAACGTCGAGTTGGTGCAACAGTTTAGGCGGAAATCCTTGTCAAACCGGTCGTACAAAAGGTTCAGATCACCTGAAAACCCATGTACAAAACTGTCAAACTTGCCCCCACAGCCGTAATGTTGGGCACGACCTCCTGAAATACTGCGCCGCCAAAAGATCCCCCGCCACCCGCGCCGCCGCTACATGTACGTGCGATACCCACGACCTGCCTGCATCGTCGGGCCCAGATAGTGACCAATTCCGCCCATTACCCGGCCCCGTATTCAGCCAACCGCGCAACGTAGCGCGCCAAAGTGTCGATCTCAAGATTAACCATATCGCCAACAGCAACATCGCCCCATGTCGTCACCTCTTTGGTATGCGGGATAAAGTTGATGCCAAAGGTATTTCCCTGCACATCATTCACCGTCAAAGACACGCCATTCAGCGCCACAGACCCTTTGGCCGCAATGAACCGCGCCAAGGAGTCCGGCGCACGCAGATTAACCCGGGTACTGTCGCCTTCTTCAACAATATCAACCACTTCGGCCACGCCGTCCACATGACCCGACACGATGTGACCACCCAGTTCGTCCCCTACCCGCATCGCCCGTTCAAGGTTCACCCGCTGACCAACCGCCCAGCCACCACACGTCGTTGCAGACAGGGTTTCACCACTGACCTGAACATCATACCAATCTTTGCCCAAAGCGATCACCGTCAGGCACACCCCGTCACTGGAAATCGACGCCCCGATATCAATCGTGCCGGTGTCATAAGCCGTGCCGATACGCACCCGCAAATCGCCTTGCTGATCAAGCTCTTGCACAACACCAACATCTGTCACGATACCTGTAAACATGATTGCCCCCTGATTAGCCCTGCTTTGAGGTAAATGAATAGGCCCCCACCCCTGCAGGAGCAAGCCCGACAATCCATCCATCTTGCAACCAAACTGCCGCAAGGCCATAGTTTAGTCACACGACCACGCTAGGGTCAGTCCAATACCATTTTGGCGACAAGGTACAACTATGACCAACCCTGCCCCGACCACTCGGGTATTTGTATTTCTTCAAGGCCCGCACGGTCCGTTTTTCAACGGCCTCGGGCGGATGCTCCGCGCCGCGGGGGCACAGGTCTGGCGCGTAGGCTTCAACGCCGGTGACAGGGCGTTCTGGTTTCACCCGCAAAGTTTTCTGCCCTACAAAGGCACGCCGGACCAATGGCCGGACGAAATTGCCCGCATTCTTGATGTCCGCAAAGCCACCGACATCGTTCTGTACGGCGACACCCGCAACATTCACGTCGAAGCGATCAAAGCCGCCCAAGCCCGTGGTCTGCGGGTGCATGTATTCGAAGAGGGTTATATCCGACCGTTTTGGGTGACCTATGAGCGTGACGGCTCAAACGGCAACTCGCGGTTGATGGATATGAGCATCAAAGACATGCAAAGCGCACTGGAGCTGTCGGATATGGAGGCCCCCCTGCCCCCGGCCCATTGGGGTGATATGCGCCACCATGTGTTCTACGGCGCGTTATACCATTGGTTTGTGATGTTCCGTAATCAGGCATTCCGCAATTTCAAACCACACCGCAGCCTGCCCGTCACCCGTGAATTCCGGCTGTACCTGCGGCGCCTGTTGCTGATGCCTGCCCATTCGATGGATCGGCGTCGCGCCACCTGGCGCATCCGGCGCGGTGGTTTTCCGTATCATCTGGCCCTGTTGCAACTGGAACATGACAGCAGTTTCCAGAAACATTCGCCGTTCGCCACCATGACCGACTTTCTTAGTGAAATCATCAGCGGCTTTGCCAGTGGGGCGCCGCGTCATCATCACCTTGTGGTCAAGGCCCATCCGCTGGAAGATGGCCGCGTGCCTTTGCGCCGCGAAACCCGCCGTTTGGCAGCACTTCACGGTATCGCCAATCGGGTGCATTACGTGCGTGGCGGCAAGCTTGCGGAATTGCTGAACGAAGCGCGCAGCGCCGTCACCGTCAATTCCACTGCCGGTCAACAGGTGCTGTGGCGCGGTATTCCGCTCAAAGTATTTGGCAGCGCTGTTTATGCCAAGCCCGAGTTCGTTTCAGACCAGCCATTGGTCGATTTCTTCGCCGGTGCCGCGCGCCCCGACAGCAGAGCCTATAAGGACTATCGCCGCTTTTTACTGGAAACCAGTCAGGTTCCGGGCGGGTTCTACTCGACCCGGGCGCGGCGCCAGCTTTTGCGCCATGTGGTCGATATGATGCTGTCCAGCGAAGACCCATACGATGTGCTGAA
>DAOUQK010000153.1 GCA_030625695.1 Paracoccaceae bacterium
CCTTCGGGGGCGCAAAACAGATGCCGGTTGGTTTTGATGAATCCGGCCAGATGATAGTCGCCAGCTTCGCAGAAAAACTCCAACGGCATAGGGCGGGTTTCATCGGCTGTGAATACCCACTGGAAGGTTTCCAGATCGGCCTCAGAGACGATCGGATAGACAAACGGCCCGATGAATTCGCCCTCATGGACCCAGTTCACCAGTTGCGGTGGCGCATACAGGTGGTCGGAATGGCGTTCGTTCGGCGTATACGGTGCAATGAACCCGGCAAACGGGATCAGGAAATAAGCAACCAGCAGAAAAATACCCGAAACCAGCGCCAGCTTGTGTTTGCGGAACTTGCGCCACACCAACACCATATTGGGCGCATCCATATCGGCGCGCTCAAGCGTCTGGATCGAAATTGCCGGATCATACGGCGCGTCGTCTACATAGCGGCCATCGGGAAGCTTGCTCATGTCTCGCGCCCCTCATACTGGATACGCGGATCAAGGATCACCAGCAGCACGTCGGATATCATGGTGCCAATCAAGGTCAGCAGCGCCACAAACATCAAAACAAAGCCAGACAGGAACAGGTCTTGTGTCTTAAGAGCCGTCAACAAAGTTGGCCCAATGGTTTGCAATCCCAGCACCACCGACACCAGAACCGAGCCTGAAACCATCGCGGGCAACAGGTTGCCGATATCGGCAACAAACGGATTAAATGCCATCCGAAGCGGGTATTTCACCAACATCCGCGACGGGCGCATGCCTTTGGCAATCGCCGTTTCCACATACGGCTTGCCCAATTCGTCCAACAGGTTGGCCCGCAAACGCTGCATCATGCCGGCCGCCCCCGAGGTGCCGATCACAAAGGTCGGCACGATCAGGTGAACCAGGATGGATTTGGTCTTTTCCCAGCTCATCGGCTCGCCTTCAAAAACCGGGTCCATCAGCCCGCCAATCGGAATGTCGAAATATTTGTGGCCATAGTAGAACATGATCAGCGCCAACAGGAAATTTGGCGTGGCCAACCCAAGATAGCCGACAAAGGCCGTGGTATAATCTACCCAGGTCCTGGACCGCGCCGCCGCAATTACACCCAGCGGCAGGGCAATCACATAGACAAACAAAACCGCCGCCACATTGACCAGCACGGTCAGCCAAAGGGTATCACCGACAATCTCGGCCACCGGGTTGTCAAATTCGAACGACCAGCCGAAATTGCCCTGTATCAGCCCGGAAAACCCGTGTGGGCCGGGGATAAAGCCGACCCAGATCAGATATTGCTGATACAACGGCCGATCAAGCGCATATTCCGTGCGCAGAAATTCGGCCTTGGCCACGCCGGCCGATTGGCCGGTGGCACGCAGTTCAGCTATCTGGTTGGACAGATAGTCGCCGGGTGGCAGGTTGATGATTATAAACACCAGTGCCGACACCACCAGCAGCGTCAGCAACATAGTGCCAAACCGGTAAAGCGCGTAACGCAGAATGACCATTAATCGGCCCCTTCGACGAAAAAGAACTCGTCAGGGCGATGAATGCCGAAATGCGCCCCAGGATCCCAGGCCCAGAGGGCCTTTTTCGGCACATTGCGCAGGTTCAGATTGACCACAACGGGTTGCGGCGCTTCGGCCAGAATACCAATGCCATAAACCTGATCGGCGTGGATTTTCAGCATCTCGCGCCAGACCGCTTCGCGCTCAGCGTCAGTCGTCGCACGATCCCAGGTCAGGGCCAGCTCCATCAGACGCTGGGCTTCCGGCAGGTCCGGGGCCTCACCAACTTCGCCGTTGGTTTGGAAATACTGCCCCCATTTGGGCCAGGCAAAGAATTCCTGATAGCGCGGCGCCAGATAATCGGGCGAAGTATAGACCTGCGGCAGGCCGTTGTCCCAGCCAAACCAGACGGCAGCCATGCTGGTGCCTGCATAAATCCGGTTACGCAGGATATCGCGGTCCAACGGGCGCATCACCAGTTTGACACCAATACCGCGCCAGTTATCGGTAATGATCTGCAAGGCGTTCTCGACTTCTTGCCGCTCACCCGCAGTTTCAATTACCAGTTCCATCGGCCGTCCATCCGGCAACTGGCGGATGCCGTTGCGGTCGGTTGCATCCAACCCGGCCTCATCCAACAGGCTATTGGCAAGGTCCACGTCATAATCGGCCCAGGCATCGCGGTTGGCCTGATCAAAGAATGGGCTTGCGGGCAGAACGGTCATGGCTCCCGGCTTGGCCAGCTTGAAATACAGCGCGTTGTTGATGGTCTTGCGATCAATCCCAAGTGACAAGGCACGCCGCACCCTCACATCCCGCAGCACCGCGCGCCAGGCGTCGTCATTATAGTTCAGGTTCGGATATATGGCGATCTGCGAGGCGGCGCCATTACCCCATAGATAGGTGCGGTAATTGCCGCCATCCGCCTCTCCTTTGCGCAGGATGGCAATATCGCGAAAATCAAGGCCGCGACTTTGCAAATCGGATTCGCCGGCGTTGGATTTCGCCGCCACAAGGCCACCGCCGACGATCTCCATCTCGACCACGTCGATATAGGGCAGTTGCACACCATTGGCGTCAATCCGGTGATAATACGGGTTGCGCACAAACAGATGGCGGATTTTCTTGCCCGAGGTGGCGTTGACCCATGGCTGCAAGGTCGGCAGTTCATGATTGTCGAACTTATACATATTATCGCGCTTGTTGTGCAACGCGGCCCAGGACTTCACCCGTGCCTCTTCGATTGCTGCGGCCAAAAGCTCGGGGTCGGCGTAATCCTGATGAAATTGCTTCAGGAAATGCGCCGGGCGATAGATGAACGGCGGGCGGGCCTGCGCCAGAGTTTGCAGGAAATTCGGGTTTTGATTGTTCCAGGCAAACGTCACCGTGGTCTCATCAGGAAAGCCGACGCGCGGCAATTCGCCTTCGACACGTAGAAAATCAGGCGGCCCCGAAGGGTTTAATTCGGGGTTATTGGCCACATCGTTCCACCAATAGGCAAAGTCGGCCGAGGTGAAAGGCGCGCCATCCGACCAGCGATGGCCGGAGCGCAGATGCAGGGTGAAGGATTTAAAGTCTTCATGCTCGTAACTGGCCAGAATATCCGCCATCAGTGTATAGTCGTGATCATAGCCAATCAGTCGGGCATAGCCGTAGACCACCATCTGGCGAATGTCCTTGGACCGCGAAACCATGGTGCGGAGCGTGCCGCCCTGATGACCCAATTCGCGGCCCTTGCCGGCCAGATCGGCAATCAGCGGGATCGACGGTAAACGATCTTCAATGGACGGCATATATCCGGCATCGACTTCGGCCTGCCAAAAGGCGGTTTCCTGAAGGGCGGGGCCAGCCATGGTACAAAACGGAACAACCAAACCCGTCAACCCGGACAAAACTGCAAAAACACGCACAAAAACACGCGGGAGAAAGCGGGGAAAATCAAACATAACAACGTACCTTATGGCCGGGTTCCAGTTGGGTTAGTGTCGGCATCGTGGTTTTATCAAACCGGAATTCTTCGGGCCAGGTATCAGGATCACCCGCACCCTGCGCCACCAGTTTCAGATCAATCGGGCGGTCGATATCCGGGGTTGGTTGGGCGGCGATCAACGCTTTGGTATAGGGGTGTTTCGAGTTGTAGAACAAAGTGTCCGGCGGCGCCTGTTCGACTACCAGCCCCTGACGCATCACCGCCACTTCGTCGGCAATCCGGGCCACCACAGCCAGGTCATGTGAGATAAACAGATAGCTGAGGTTCATCTCGTCGCGGATACTTTCCAGCAGGGTCAGGATTTGCTCCTGCACCGAAACATCCAGGGCCGACGTCGGCTCATCACACACCAGCAACGATGGTTCCAGCATCAGAGCGCGCGCTATTGAAAGACGCTGGCGTTGCCCACCAGAAAACGCATGCGGAAACCGCAAAAGCATGTCCGGGCTAAGCCCCACTTGCTGCAGCAACTGCGCGGCCTTTTCCTTTTGATCGCTCCGCGAGCCGATACCGTGGATTTCCAACGGTTCGGTCATTGCTTCTTGCACCCGCATACGCGGACTAAGCGACGAATACGGATCCTGAAACACCATCTGCGCCTGTCTCTGGAACGCCCGACGGGCATCTTTGCTCATGCTGTGCACCGCAATCGCGTCACTCTGCGGCGTGGCGCGAAACAGGACTTCACCGCCCGGATCCGGCGGCTCAGCGCCCAGCGCAATACGCGCCACCGTGGTCTTGCCAGAGCCACTTTCCCCAACGATTGCAAGGGTTTTACCACGCGGCAGTTTAAGGTCAACACCGCGCGCAGCATGAATCAGAACGTCAGGTTTGAACATCGACGAGGCCCGCAGGACATAAGTCTTGGCAACCGATTTCAATTGCAGGATCAGATCATCTTCGACCAACGCCGACCCCGGTTTCGGCGTTGCCGGAATGGTCGGGGCGGCATCGAACAACTGTTGGGTATAGGCATGGGCGGGGCTGCGCAAAACTGGTTCGGCATCGCCGGATTCCATCACCCGGCCTTTGTGCATGACCACCACTTTGTCGGCCATATTGGCGACCACGCCCAAATCGTGTGTGACCAGAATCATCGCCATGCCGGTGTCACGCTGCAAATCCTTGATCAGCCCCAGAACCTGCGCCTGCGTCGTCACATCCAGCGCCGTCGTCGGTTCATCCGCGATCAACAGGTCAGGCTTGGCAATCATCGCCATGGCAATCATCGCGCGCTGCTGCATACCCCCCGAAAGTTCGAATGGATACGACCGATAGGTGCGTTCGGGATTGGGAAAGCCAACCTGTTCGAATGTCTCAAGCACGGCGCGGCGCGCCTGTTTCTCGCTCGCACCTTCGTGCAGGAACAGAACTTCGCCCACCTGATTGCCGATCCGGTGCAGCGGCGACAAGGACCGCATCGGTTCCTGAAAGATCATCGCCACCTGGTCGCCGCGAATTTTGCGCATCTTGCGGTCGCCAATTGTACTAAGCTCGACCGCGCCCTCGGGGGTGTTCAGCAAGACCCGCCCGGTGCGGATTTGCGCGATTTTGGGTAAAATACGCAGAATCGCACGGCAAGTGACGGTTTTCCCAGACCCTGATTCTCCCACCAAAGCCAATGTTTCGCCCGGAAGCACCTCAAAGCTGACGTTTTGGACAACCGCCTCGCCTTTGCCAAACCCAACGCTCAGGTCCTCGACTGCAAGCAGAGGAATCATTCAGCCGATCCTAGTGGGCTGTTTATAGGCCAAATAGCGATGTGTTTTCTCCCCAAAAACTTCGGGACAGTTTTGCTTGGGAAACCTCTATAGTCAAACACAATTGTGATAGTAGCGAATGCGTGAAGCTGGCGTTACCCAAGCGGTCAAAACCCGATGACGCAAATCACATATATTTGTGGCAGCCCTACACATCCGCTTTGATCTTTGTCATTACAAGGCCAGTCAGAAATATCCATACGAGGTCCCCACATGAGCCGTCTTGATCTGTTTATCGACCGAATGGTGTCGCAACGCGCCTGTCTGGATGCGGCCATTGACCAGACCGCCAGCATGACCGGTCCGGTGTTTGAACTTGGCCTGGGAAATGGACGGACGTTTCATCACTTGCGCGAGCGGATTACATCCCGGGAAATCTTTGTGTTCGAACGTGCCGTGGCGTCGCATCCGGATTCAACCCCGGACGAGCATCAGTTGATCCTTGGCGATGTGAATGAAACACTTGTGCAGTCGCTGGCCCGATTTGGCGCAACTGCCAGCCTGATCCATGCTGATCTTGGCGGGCATAATCGCGCCAAGAACGACGTGTTCGCCCGCAAAATCTCGCCTTTGGTCGAACCGTTGTTGGCGCAGGGCGGGCTGATGGTGGCCAGTGACCGGATGTATTTCGAAACACTGAAAGAACTGCCGTTGCCCGAAGGGGCGGTTGAAGGACGTTGTTTCATCTATCAGAAATAACGCGACGGCAATGCCGCCCACAGCAGCACCAGTCATGGCCAAACCGCTAATTTCGCGCTACCCCTTGAAAGACAGGACCAAAAAGGCGCGACACGGACATGAAAGCACCCCTGACCAACATTCCCTTTGACGCGCTGGAAATCGGCATGGAGGCGCAGCAAACCCGCACCCTTCAGGCCGATGATCTTTATGTGTTCGCCAATGCGTCCGGCAACCTGAACCCGATGCATCTGCCGGACGAGGACGGCGATGGAGATGGCCACCCCGAGGCGATGGCGCCCGGCATGTGGGTGGCTTCGCTTATCTCGGCTGTTCTGGGCAGTGACATGCCGGGGCCAGGCACGGTGTATCATTCGCAAACCCTGCGGTTTGTCGGGCGCGCCCATGCGGGCGATACCCTGACGGTAAAGCTACGCCTGACCGGCAAAGGCGATAACCGGTTGGTGCGGTTCGATACCTGGGTCGAGGCCAGTGACGGCAGCCGTATTCTGGAAGGCGAGGCCGAAGTGATCGCGCCGACAAAGACGATGAGTTTCGACCTGGACGCGCTGCCGGGATTACTGGTGAAACAGCATGTACATTTTGACCGGATGCTGGAACAGGCCGAGCCATTGGCCCCGTTGCCCACGGCCGTTGTGGCACCAGAAATGCCAGACGCCTTAGCGGGCGCAATTCTGGCGGCGGAACATACTCTGATCAATCCGATCCTGATCGGTGATGTGGCGAAAATCGAAGAGGCCGCCGAGGCACGCGGGCTGGACCTGACCGGATATCGCATCATTGACGAACCTGACCATCAACAGGCGGCTGAAAAAGGCGTGGCCATGGTTAACGATGGGCAAGCGGCAGCACTGATGAAAGGGCATCTGCACACCGATGTGTTGCTAAAGGCGGTAATCAGCCGTCAGAACGGCCTGCGCACCAAACGCCGCCTTAGCCATGTGTTTGTAATGGACGTGCCGGGGTTGGACCACCTGTTGCTGGTGACGGACGCCGCCATCAACATAGCACCCGACCTGACGGCCAAGGCCGACATCCTGCAAAACGCGATCTATCTGGCGCATGCGTTGGGCATTGCCCAGCCCCGCGCGGCGGTATTGTCGGCGGTGGAAAAGGTCAACCCGGCGATCCCATCGACCTTGGACGCGGCCGCCCTGTCAAAAATGGCCGACCGGGGTCAGATCAAAGGCGGGCTGGTGGACGGGCCGTTGGCAATGGACAATGCCATCGACCTTGCCGCCGCCGCAACCAAAGGCATCCAAAGCCTTGTGGCCGGACGCGCCGACATTCTGGTGGCCCCGAATATGGAAGCCGGCAATATGCTGGCCAAGGAACTGACATTCCTGGCCCACGCCCAAACCGGCGGCATCGTCATGGGCGCGAAATGTCCGATTATTCTGACCAGCCGGGCCGACGATGACATGGCGCGGCTGGCCTCCTGCGCGGTGGCGGCCCTTGCCGCGACAAGGCCGCGCACATGAACGTCATCCTGACCCTGAACGCCGGATCGTCTTCGATCAAGTTTGCGGCCTATCTCAACGCGGCCGAGCCAGAGTTGCTGCAGGCCGGGCAGGTCGAAAACCTTGGACCGGTGGCTCGTCTGGTGCTCAAGGGCGCGGCGGGCGTCGATATCGGTCCCGCCGATCACACCGCTGCAATCCCGGCAATTCTGCGTGCGCTTGGTCCGATGTTGCATGGCCGCAAGGTGGCCGGCGTCGGCCACCGGATCGTGCATGGCGGCAAGGCATTTGGTGCGCCGGTGCGGATCAACGCCGAAGTGCTGACCCAATTAGAGGCGTTTATCCCCCTCGCCCCGCTGCACCAGCCGCACAACCTGACTGCCATGCGGGCAGCATCAGAGGCCTTCCCAGAGGCCATACAGATTGGGTGTTTTGACACCTCGTTCCACAAAGGCCACCCGTTTGTGAACGACACATTTGCCTTGCCGCGCCGGTTTTACGATCAGGGCGTGCGGCGCTATGGGTTTCACGGGCTGTCTTACGATTATATCACCTCGTGCCTGCGCCGGGATTGGCCTGATCTGGCGCGTGGTCGGGTGGTGATCGCCCACCTTGGCAACGGTGCTTCGATGTGTGCGGTTCTGGATGGCCGGTCTATCGGCTCGACCATGGGGTTTTCGGCGCTGGACGGGCTGGTGATGGGCACACGCTGTGGCCAGCTTGACCCCGGTGTGTTGCTGTATCTGATGAATCAAGGGCTGGGCGTGAATGAGATTACCCGCATTCTCTACCACGAAAGCGGGCTGAAAGGTCTGTCTGAACTTAGCCACGACATGCGGGTTCTTCTGGCCTCTGACGACACCAAAGC